>JACMMM010000446.1 GCA_014379065.1 Saprospiraceae bacterium | reverse complement strand
GCGCAAAACGGGCAAAGATTTGACCCGGGGAAATGTCCAATATCCAATATCCAATGTCCAATGTCCAATATCCAATATCCAATATCCAACGTTCCAACGTCCAAAATCCAACCTCCCTCAAGCCAAATTCCGATTGCTGTCAAATTTCAGCAGCACCGCGATCATCAAGGTGAAACCTATGAGCGAAGAGCCGCCCGCACTGACGAACGGCAGCGGGATGCCGATGGTCGGGATCAGGCCCATGGTCATGCCCACGTTGATCACAACGTGGACGAAAATGATCCCCGCAACACCGTAAGCGTATATGCGCGAAAAATTGGAACGCTGTCGCTCAGCTAAAAACGTGATACGCCACAGTAGCCAAAGGAAAAGTGCGATCAAACCCACCGTGCCTACGAAGCCCTGCTCTTCGCCCACGGTGCAAAAAATATAATCGGTACTTTGCTTGGGCACATATTTCAGTTTGGTCATGTTGCCCTGAAAGGTGCCTTTTCCGATGAAACCGCCGGAGCCGATGGCCATTTTGGAGTGAATGAGGTTGTACCCTGCCCCCCGCGCATTGGCTTCGGCTTCACCGGGTCGCAACCAAATTTTGATGCGCTGTTGCTGGTGTGGTGGGAGCAGATTTAGAAAGGCATTGGCAGCAAATACAAGGGATACGGAAAGTGTAAGGAGTACTACCCAAGTCCGCAATTGGCTCTGTATCAGGCTGTTTTTCTTCCAATAGTTGGGGAAAAACGCCGCTAGGAAAAACACGAGCTGCGGCACGAGCACGAGCAAGTGTTTTTGATCTTCGGCCATTTCAAGACCCATCCATTTCAATATCTGGTTTAGTACAGGAATCCACCAAATGATGAGTGGAAGGAGCGCAAGCAAGACCCATCGCCAAATATTCCGTCGTTCACGGAAACGATTGATCAAAAGAATGTTCACAATAACAAACAACCACGCGACAGTATAGGCGGGTGGCTCAAATTTCCATCCTAAAATCGCCAGTGCCGCTGCACCAAAGCCAAGCGCATACAGCACGGGAGACAGTCCTTCGCGGTACAGCACCAACATAAAAGAAAAGAAAATCAAGGCCGAGCCAGTATCACTCTGTAATAAAACGAGCAGCGTTGGAATAAGAAAAATGCCGAACGCAATGATTCGGTCGCGCAATTGGCGCAAATCCACGCCCGGACTGCTGAGGAAAGCTGCCATGGCCAAACAAGTGCCGAATTTGGCAATTTCGGAAGGCTGGAACGTGAACCCCCCAATGTGATACCAAGCGTTCGCCCCGTTTACCTCGCGGCCAAAAATAAGGGTGCCAGGCAACAGAAGTATGGAGACAAGATAAATGGGTATGGCCAAGGTGCGCCAAAAAGACCAATCAGCCATCATTACCACAAACATCATCACAAGGCAGAACACAATGAATGCCAATTGTTTGCCTGCGGTCTGCCCCATATCCATAAAAGCGTAAGGGACTTCAGGGTTATAGGTGGCGGCATAAATCATGACCCAGCCCACTAAGACCAACGCAAGGTAAAGCCCCAAAGTGAGGCGGTCGAAACCAAAAAGTGGCAGATTCTGGTTGGTCATATTAGTTGAGGTTGTTGAGGGTTGAGGTCGTTGAGAATGTTGAGCGCAAAATCTCAATGACCTCAACCCTCAACAATCTCAACCAAGTAATCATTGCTCCAAAAAATCGCGGGGATGAATGTTGGCATCCTTGGCAGGGTAGGCGCCGGGCCAACCTTCGAGTATGCTGATGAATGTCAATGCTTCTTGCTTGGTTCGGAAGGCTCCGACGCGGAGTTTGTAATAGGGCTGCTCTTGCACAGAACTTGCGACAACTTCCGGATATTCGGTTCGAAAACGGTTCCGCCCTTGTTCCACTAGGGTGCGGTCGGTAGAGGCCATAATCTGAACACGCCAACCCTCTACACGCGATTCGGCGCGGTTCGCTGCTACCCATGATTTCATCACATGGGTTACTTTTGGCTCTTCGTTGATCTGCACTTCTTGTGCCGAAACCCGTTGGGCGAAGCCAAACACTAAAAATAGGAGCAAGTACGCTTTATTTGTAAAAGTCATTGTTGTTCAAAGTGAAGTAAAGAGGTACAATGAATCTCATTCCATCTCCAATAACAAATGCCCTTTTTCCACGGCAGCACCTTTTTGCACGGCTACCGTTTTTACGATTCCATCATTGGCGGCTTTTATCACGTTTTCCATTTTCATGGCTTCGAGGATGAGCAGCGGTTCGCCTTTGCTGACGGTTTGCCCAGGGGCAACCATCACATTTAGGACTAAACCCGGCATGGGGGCTTTCACGACGTTTTGCTTTTGGCTGCCGCCCACATTAAGTCCGAGTTGTTGCACAAGCCGTTCGTATTGGTCAGCAATGTGGAGGGTGTAGTTTACGCCATTGATCCTAAACGAGAATTGTCGCGCAGGATAGTTGGCTTCCAAAAATTCGGCGCGAAAGGACCGACCGTGATGCAGGATTTGAAATGCGCCTTCGCCGTCAGGCACAATGTCCAAATTTTTTGCATCTTCGGGCTGCAATGCAAACTCATGCTGGCTACCATTCACGGCAATGTTGAAGGGCTCTTTTTTTTCCATAACAGTGCAAAATTAGGACAAATGAATTTGCTGATTCAAATTTGCCCAAAAACTTGCGCGCTTCGCGCTCATTATTTTTGAAAACACGAAGGAACTAAGAGCCACTAAGTTTGAGATGCCCAAGCCAGAACTCCTTAGTGGCCCTTAGTCCCTTCGTGTTGAAGAATTTATACCACGATGTTAAAATGACACTTTCATTCCGCCCAATTCTTCTCGAACTCCGTCATCCGTTTCGCCTGGCCACGGGCTCGCGTACCCATACCAACGCGATGTTGACGGAAATCCATTTCGAGGGATTTGTAGGCTATGGAGAGGCCGCCATGCCACCCTATTATGGTGAGAACCATGAAACGGCGGCGGCGTTTTTGCGTCGGGTAGCTGAGGCCTTAGTCAAACTTCCCGAAAATTTAAAACTTTCTGGAAGTTCGATTCAACTTATACTGTCTGAAACAGACGCCCTTGCCCTAGGCAACCACGCAGCAAAAGCCTCCATAGACATTGCACTACATGATCTTTGGGGCAAAATGGAAGGCCGCCCACTCTGGCAATTGCTTGGCGTTGAACCGGATAAGATGCCGCCCACGAGCTTTACGTTGGGCATAGACGAGCCCGATGTTTTACGACAAAAAATGTTGGAAGCTACTGATTTTCAAATTATTAAGATCAAACTAGGCTCCGAAAACGACCATCAAATCATTCGAACGATTCGTGAAATTTCAGATAAACCTATCTACGCTGACGCGAACCAAGGTTGGACAAACCCTGAAGCCGCTTTAGACCTCGTCCATTGGCTCGCCGAACAAAACGTGCAAATCATCGAACAGCCATTCCCTAAAGATGATCTGGATTCCGCTGCTTGGCTGAGCGCCCGCTCGCCTTTGCCCATTATCGCGGACGAAAGCTTCCAGCGTGTTGCCGACCTTGATCGAGTGGCGGATAGCTTCCACGGAGTGAACATTAAACTGATGAAATGCACGGGCATCTCCGAGGGCTTTCATGCTGCAAAAGCTGCCCGTGCAAAAGGCTTGAAACTCATGATAGGCTGTATGACTGAAACCTCCTGCGGCATTATGGCGGCGGCACTGCTCGCTCCACTTTGCGATTACGCCGACATTGACGGCTGCTGGCTCATCCGAAACAACCCTTTCGAGATGCCGATTTTAGAAGAAGGAAAAATCAGGCTGAGTAATACAGCAGGTTTGGGGCTGAAATTGATTTTCTAATTTTCCGCCACGTTTGCTGCTGGAATTTCAGAGGGTTTGGCCCCATCGCCTTCTCTTTCAGACTCTTGTTCTGCTTTCTTGCGCTCGCGTTTGGCGCGTTCTTCGGCATCCACCTTTTCGTAGGCTTTGATGATTTCCTTCACGAGTCGGTGACGCACCACATCCTCAGTCGTGAGGTGTACGCTGGCGATGCCATCAACGCCGGAGAGGATTTCAACGGCTTGACGGAGGCCGCTTTTTTGGTGGTGCGGCAAATCAATCTGCGTCATATCACCCGTAATGATACATTTAGCCGATGGGCCAAGACGTGTGAGGAACATTTTGATTTGCAAGGGCGTAGCGTTCTGCGCTTCGTCAAGGATGATAAAAGCGTTGTCGAGTGTGCGACCCCGCATAAAAGCGAGCGGTGCGATTTCGATGACGCGGTTTTCCATGAAAAAATTGAGTTTGTCCATGGGCAACATGTCATCGAGCGCATCGTAAAGCGGGCGGAGGTAGGGGTCTACTTTGTCTTTCAAGTCGCCGGGCAAGAAACCGAGGTTCTCGCCAGCCTCCACAGCGGGGCGGGTAAGCACAATTTTTTTGACGAGTTTGTTTTTCAGGGCACGTACGGCTAGGGCCACGGCGGTGTAGGTTTTGCCGGTACCCGCAGGGCCAAGTGCAAAAAGAATGTCGTTGGTGTCGCACACCTCGATCATCAATTTTTGATTGCGTGTTTTTGCCTTGATGGGTCGGCCTTCACGCCCGTAAAGGATGACGTTGCTGCCAGAGCCGTCGCCCATAACGGGTATGCGCACCTCAAAGGGGTTTTCGCCGCCAAGGAGGTCTTCCACGGTTTGGATGGAAAGCTCGTGATGTTCGCGGAGATAGCGGGCCATCATTTCAAATTTGGCCTTTGCCGCTTGTGCGTCTTTCTTTTCGCCCGTGATTTTCAAGCTGTTGCCACGCGAAGTGATGGTAGCATCTGGATAGGCTTTGCGCAAAAGATTTAACTTTGCGTTGTTTTCGCCAAAAAGTTCGAGAGGGTCAATGCCCTCGATGGTGAGAATGATTTCGCTCAAATTTTTACCCTCAAAATTTTTGCAGCAGCGGGAAGGATAACGGCACTATTGATTTGATTTTCAACGTTTTTTCAGTGCCACGCTTCCATGCTT
>JACMMM010000445.1 GCA_014379065.1 Saprospiraceae bacterium | reverse complement strand
TGTTCGATGCCTTGGTCAACGGGGAGAATACTGATGTAGCCAGTATTTGCAAGGCGACCATTGCCGAGCAACTGCTGGATGCTGCGCAGGGTTTGCGCGCTGCGATTGCTCTGTTGCCAGATTTCGCTCACATGGTTTTTGGAAGGGGCGTGAAGGGTTTTCTTGTCAAAGGTTTTGCTTTCGTACTCGAGGTAATAGGCGGCATCTTTGCCTAGGATTTCGGTTGTTTTTGACATGGCGGTGGTGCGTTGGTTAAAATTTGGATATTGAGATATTGTACCAATCTGAATATCTCAATATCCAAATATCCTAAAACTTCCAGGTAAGTCCAAAGCGGTACTCTATGGGATTTTCATAAGCTTCAATATCTTGGGCAAGCCTAAAATTGTATAGTACACTGATTTCAGTGCCTGTGCCACCCGGCTCACCAAAGTTCCATCCGGCTCCGAAACGTTGGTTGACTCGTTGGTCGTTAAATTTTTCTGGGATGCCCACATATTTTCCTTGGAACCATTTGTTGGACAATTCTCCCTGAACAAACAGACCCTGAAAAACCCTGCATCGCACAAAGACGCCCACATCCACGCTATGGAGGCCTACGGCTTTGGCGTTGGGTTCTTTAAGAGAAGCGAAATCATAAGCAACGCGAGGGCCTGCCGACAGCGGACCAACAATTCTATACCCAACCATAGGCGATACCCCTATTACAAAGATGCTGCCTCCGTTGTAACCCCCAAAGCCGATGTTGACACCGCCGCCGTACCAAAGCCGGGACGTGAAACCTTTGGGCGTTTCTTTTTCTTCTTCGCGTGGCCGCTCTCTTTCTCGTTCCCGTTCCCGTTCTCTGTCACGCCGCTGGGCAAAAGCGGTTTGAGAAAACATAGCCATGAGGGCGAATAAAAGTAGGACAGAATTGTGTTTTTTGAATTGCATGAGTTACAAAATGTTTGTTTTTGTTAAAACCAGGGCAAAAGTAAGAAGCCCTATTTGGAAAGTCAGTTTTTTGACCAAACTCACTTTTTTTGCGTCATCTGAAAATACATTTTGCAAGAAGTGGTACATTCGCCCGCCGTAATGGTTGGCCAAATAAAAAAAAGGCTAATTTTTTGCGACCACAATGCCCAATACCGCGTATTGTGATGAAAGCAATCCTTTTTCATTAGGCCCTCTTCCCTGTTTCCGATTGCATCTAATCATCGTTCTTCTAAACTATCACGTTTAACACTTTCCAATTTTATGGCTAAGTTTCTACGCCTGTATTGTTGCTATGCAGCAATTTCTTTCTTGCTTTTTTCTGGATCCCAACTAGGCGCACAGTCTTTTACGGCGTCTTTAGAACCGTATGCGTCACTTTCGCTGTCGCAACAGTTTAGCAATTTCCAAGTGTTTAAATTGGACGCTAGCACCTTGGATACCTATGTGAAATCCAACGCAGATGCACCTGCCCAACTCAAGGTCGGCACCCACGATTGGCGGCTGGAATTGACCGTTAATCCCATTGTTTCAGAATATTATTCCCTTCAGGTGCACACACCGCAAGGCACAACGACCAGTTACCCCAAAAGCAACATTGCATTCAAAGGTTACGAGCTTAATGGCGGTGGTCGGGTACGTCTGGCGATGAACGGCGAATTTCTCTACGGTTTTGTGGAAGAGGGCTTGGAAAGGTATTACATCGAACCGCTTTGGTATTACATACCTTCCGCATCTCACGACCTTTTTGTGCTGTACCCTAAAAGCGCAGTCATCCCAATTACGTCGGCCGATGCGTGTGGCGTAACACAGGAACAAATGGAACGCCACCGCCTTGAACATGAGGCCGAAAATGGAGCCGCCAACAAAGCAGGGAATTCTGCTTGTTACGAACTGGAAATTGCCATTGCCTCAGACCGAAAAATGTTTGATAAGTACGGTTCTGTAGGGGCCGTTCAAGACCATAATATTGCTGTCATCAATGATGTTCAAGTAGACTACACAGGAAATTTTAACCACGACCTTAGTTTTAACATCGTAACGCAATTCGTTGTTTCAGGAACTGACCCCTGGACACAATCAACCGATGCCGGTACCCTGCTTGACGATTTTCGTACTTGGGGTAATAATGGTGGTTTTGGGGTGTCGTTTGATAATGGTGAACTTTGGACCAACCGGGATTTCAATGGCGGTACAGTGGGCATCGCCTACCTCGGCGGAATCTGTAACAATGCGAAGTATCACTGTTTGCAGGACTTTACCGGAAATGCAGAGCATTTGCGCTGCATGACTTCTCACGAACTCGGTCACAATTTTACCGCCGCTCATGATGCCCCAAACAGTGGTTTCATTATGGCCCCGTCGGTATCAAATAGCACCACTTGGAGTGATGCATCGCAAGGTTCCATAAATGGCTACATGCAGAACAAAATCAATAGCGGGTGCCTTTCGGCATGTGGCCCACCACCGCCACCGCTCGTTGCAGGTTTTGATTGGTCGCCCAACCCGGGCTGTCAAAATCAACCTGTCTCATTTACCGACCTTTCTACTGGCAATATCACTGCATGGGCTTGGGCTTTCCCAGGTGGTGTTCCTTCAAGTTCGAACCAACAGAACCCGACAGTGACCTGGGCCACTCCAGGCACAAAGTCTGTATCGCTTACCGTCTCAGGACAAGGTAACCCCAATTCGATTACCCAATCGGTAGAAATTACGGCATTGCCAGTGGCCAACTTCACTTTTTCCGTTAATGGGCTCATAGTGACCTTTACCAATACTTCGACGAATGCTACTTCTTACGAGTGGGATTTCGGCGATGGTGGTTTTAGCACGGATGCCAATCCGGTGTACGAATATCCTGTGGCAGGTACATACGTTGTCCTTTTGAAGGCCATAAATTCATGCGGCCAATCAACAAAATCCTTAATTATAAATACCGCCCCATCCGCATTATTTGAGGCAAGCCCAACGAATGGTTGTACGCCGCTTGTGGTAACGATGAACAATCAGTCCTCTTCGAATTCGGTTACTTATGTCTGGTCATTCCCTGGGGGAGCGCCTTCTGCTTCCAATCAGACCAATCCAACGGTCGTTTATACACTCGCAGGCACTTATTCAATCACGCTTAAGGCTACAAACGGCTCGGGTTCCAGCACGTTTACACGCACAGATTACATTACGGTGAAGACAACGCCAGCGGCGAATTTCAACTTTACAGTCAACGGCTCGACAGCAACTTTTACAAACACAACCATTGGTACCGCCACTTCTTACTTGTGGGATTTTGGCGACGGGGGTACCAGCGCTCTGGCTAATCCGGTGCATACTTACGCAGCCCCCGGTAATTACATCGTGGTGCTCACCGCGACCAATGAGTGCGGCAGCACTACCAAATCCAAACCGGTAGAAATCATAGCGTCAAGCGCTCCAACAGCGTCTTTCACGGCCAACCCTTCGAGTGGCTGTATCCCATACAATCCGGTGCCCGCTTATGATCATATTGTGATCGTGGTGGGTGGGAAAGCTAATTCGGATGCTGTATTTGGCAATCCCAGTGCTCCATATATCAATTCATTGGCAAATAATGGAGCCAAATTCAGCAATTCAAATGCTGTTTTCGATCAAAGCCAGCCTAACTATCTCGCGCTATACTCCGGCAGCAATCAGGGAATCACAAACGATAATCTGATCAATACGGTATTTACTACCGCAAATCTGGGTCGTGAATTAATAGATGCCCAAAAATCCTATCTTACCTATTCTGAAGGCTTGCCCTCAGTCGGATTTAATGGAGCCTTCAGCGGAAATTATTTCAGAAGCCACAATCCCGCTGCCAACTGGATGGGCGTTGGAACAAATCAGATCCCGGCGACAACCAACCGGCCTTTTACAGCCTTCCCTGTCAATTTTGATAGCCTCCCCAATGTTGCTTTCGTGGTTCCTGATCAATGCAGTGGTGGTCATGATGTTTGCCCTCCGTTAAATAACAGTGTTAAACAGTTCGATAACTGGATCCAAAACAATCTGGACGCTTACAAGCAATGGTGTGTCAATCACAACTCCTTGCTTATTGTCACATACGATGAGAATGCTTCTTCCGGTAATACCAAGATCGCTACCGTCTTTTATGGCGCTCATGTGGCGAACGGGGATTACGGCCAAACCATCAATCATTATAATGTTTTAAGGACCATTGAAGAAGCCTGCAGGCTTTCCGCACACGCTGGCGCTGCAGCCAACGCTATTCCAATTGACAATTGTTGGACTCCGGCAGCTACTCCGCTGACAGTTAATTTTAGCAACAATTCTACTGGCGCCGTCTCTTACAGTTGGGACTTCCCCGGCGGCAATCCTGCAACTTCGACGGCCACCACCCCAACAGTGGCATATAGCAACCCGGGTGTTTACACCGTCACCTTGACTGCTACGAATGCGAATGGGAGCAGTACGACTACGAGCACCATCACGGTGAATACGGTTCCGACTCCCGGCTTTACCTATGCTATTGGTAGTAACGACACGACGGTTGCCTTCACGAACACTTCTGCTGGCGCCACTTCGTATCTGTGGACTTTTGGTGATGGCGATAGTAGTACATCGGCCAATCCGATACACGACTACCCATCATACGACAGCACCTACATTTATCAGGTAATCATGCGTGCCACCAATGACTGCGGTACAGTCAATGACACGCAGTTGGTAAAGATTGTGACGAACCCAAAGGCAAACTTTACAGCAACACCTGCCAATGGTTGTGCTCCTTTGATCGTACAGTTTAACAACAGTTCTACCACGAATTCTACCTCATTCTTGTGGGAATTCCCAGGAGGAACGCCCAATAGCTCCACCTTGCAGAACCCTGTTGTTGTTTATTTAACCGCCGGGACCTATTCTGCTACGCTGATTGCGATCAACTCGTCTGGCCGGGACACCTTCAGTCGCACCAATTATATCGTGGTGAACACCACGCCTTCAACAGGATTTACCAGCGCGGCCAACAGTTTGACAGTCACTTTTACCAATACTACTACTGGCGCGACTTCTTACGCTTGGGACTTTGGTGATGGTGGCAACAGTTCGGCGGTCAATCCCTCGCACACTTATGCAAATGATGGGACATACACCGTCATTTTGAGTGCTACCAATGCTTGCGGTACTACTACAAAGACCCAGAGTGTAACGGTCGCTTCGACGCCAAGCGCAGGCTTTACAGCCTCGACCAACGCTGGTTGTGCACCGCTTACGGTTCAATTTACCAATACTTCCAGTTCAAATGCCAGCGCTTATGATTGGCAATTCCCAGGCGGCAATCCATCCAGTTCTACCGCTCAGAATCCGCCCAGCGTTGAGTATGCCTTACCCGGCACTTATACGGTTACACTGACGGTTTCAAATGCAGCTGGAAGCAGCACGGCGACGCGAATTATTGTTGTGAGTGGTGGTCCAACGGCCAATTTCACTTCCACAGTCTCCGTTTTGACAGCCACATTTACCAACGCTTCATCCAATAGTCTCTCCTACAATTGGGACTTTGGCGATGGTAACAGCAGCACCAACCCCAACCCAACGCATGGTTACGCTGCAGACGGCACATATACTGTGGTGCTGACCGCTTCCAACAACTGTGGCACCAGCACCTTTACGCAAAACGTGATCATCAATACAGAGCCTGGGGCAGGTTTTTCGGCGAGTACCTCTAGTGGCTGTGCAGTTTTAACCGTCAACTTTGCCGATATTTCATCTGGCAATCCAGTAAGTTGGGAATGGGACTTCCCTGGAGGAACCCCCAGCAGTTCGACAGACGAAAACCCAACCGTGCAGTACTTCACGCCTGGCGTGTACGATGTGACCCTCGTGGTCACCTCAATAGGTGGAAGCACCGATTCGTTTACGCAGCCGGGTATTATTACCGTAAATGGAGCACCCAGCGCTGGATTTATCTCTAGCGTAAACGGTTCTATAGCCACCTTCACCAATACCTCTGTAAATGCAACTTCCTACATCTGGAATTTTGGAGATGGAAGCAACAGCACGTCATCGGATCCAACACACACGTATGCCAACGATGGCGTTTACAACGTGACGCTTACGGCTTCAAACAATTGTGGCGGCACCATTTTTGAACAAACGGTTACGATTGTTACGCCGCCAACTGCAAACTTCACGACAAGCGCATCGGCAGGTTGCACACCGTTTACGGTTCAGTTTACCAATGCCTCAAGCAGCAACGCTACGACCTATGCCTGGGAATTTCCTGGTGGCAACCCACCTGCTTCTACGCAAGAAAACCCCATTGTAGCTTGGAATACGCCAGGTGTCTACGTCGTAACACTTACAGCTTCCAATGCTGCAGGCAGCAGCACCAGCACGACTACGATTACCGTAGGTACTACACCCACTGCTGGCTTCACTTACCAGATTGGCGGGCTGACGGCGGTGTTCAACAATATTTCCATTAACGGCAATTCCTATTCCTGGGATTTTGGCGATGGCAGCGCCGCGAGTACGGAGGCTAACCCAAGCCATGATTATGCTCAAGTTGGGTCCTATCAGGTAACGCTTAGTGCTACGAATGACTGTGGTACTGTGACATTCACGCAGACGGTTGTCGTGCAAGGTTCTCCACCGGTTCCCAAAATCACTGCCAACAACACGACGGGTTGTTTGCCATTCTCAGTACAGTTTACCGACGAATCTGCTGGTGAACCGACCGTCTGGAGTTGGACTTTCCTAGGGGGAACGCCTGGCACTAGCACGGATCAAAACCCATTGGTCAGTTATAGCGCCCCCGGCACATACGAAGTAGTATTGGTGGTAACGAACATTTTTGGCACTGCAACACAGTCGTTCCCGGCTTACATCACCGTGCAACCTACCCCGACCGCAAACTTTACGTTTGCTGCCAGCCAAACTACCGTTGCATTTACCAGTACCTCACAAAATGCGACTTCCTTTGCTTGGAATTTTGGAGACGGCAATACCAGCAATGAGGAAAATCCAACCCACACATATACTGCTCCCGGAACTTACACTGTTTCGCTTGTTGCTACAAATAATTGTGGTACAGGGATTTATCAGCAAACCATCGTCATCACTTCTGGTACGGGCGAAGCGGCTTGGATTCAAAATTTCCGTCTTTTCCCGAACCCGAACACAGGAGTTTTCAACGTGGAAATGAACGGATTGCCACAAGACGAGGTGGAGTTTGTCCTCTTCAACGCGCTCGGCCAACAGATAAAGCGCGAAACCGCCGACTTTGGTACCGGATCTATGCTTCGTTCATTTGATTATGGCGATCTTGCCGCCGGGGTCTATACCCTTCGCGTACAGGCCAATGGCCAAGCAATGTTCGTGAAAGTGGCAGTAGGTAGATAAGTGCTCCGCGAAATATTTTTCGCATTCAGTAGCAGCGGGCCGCTTCCCAATTATTTGGGTGGCGGCTCGCTTTTTAAGCGCCCATCATGCATACCTTCGCGCTCAATTTTTACCGAAACATATTTTTCAATGAGAAACAACCGATCAATTTTCGCCCTATTAACTTCCATTTTCATGCTCTTGGTTGCCTCCAACAACCTTGTTGCACAAACCGAAATGCGTTGGGATACCCACGGGGTGGGTTTTACCGTACCAGATGACTTTAAAGTCACTACCAACAATGCAGAGGAATATACCGCTTCCAATGACAATCTTGTTTTGAGTATTGCCCCCATTCAGGATGAGAACATCGAAAAAGAGCACCTTTCTGAGGTGGTTTTGGCCATGGCAACAGAAATGCACTACGATGCATTGGAGGAAGCCGACGAGATCAACATTGACGACTTTACCGGTTATTACATCAAAGGTAAAAAAGACGGGGTGAATGCCGTTGTAATGGCGCTTTTGGACAAAAAAAGCAGCACTAACCTCGTGGTTGTCATTGCTTATGACGATGATTATTTTGATGAAGCTGTAGCCATCGCATCCAGTTTTGTCGCTTACGATTAATCCGCGCCCTTATTTAGTTTTCAACAAATCACATTAATATCCATGCGCCAGCAAATAGTAGCCGGAAACTGGAAAATGAATAAAACCTTGGAGGAGGGTATTGAACTCACCAGGGCTATCCTGGAGAAAGTAGATAAACCGAAAGGACTCGTCGTCATCGCGCCGCCTTATCCTTACTTGCGCGATCTGGGTAAAATGCTCAAAGTGCGCAAGCACTTCCAGCTTGCTGCCCAAAACTGCCACCAAGAAGAAAAAGGTGCATACACGGGGGAAGTTTCGGCAGACATGCTTGTATCGGTAGGTTGTGAATTTGTTATTATTGGGCATTCGGAGCGGCGGCAATTTTTTAATGAAAAAAATGCAGTGCTTGCTGCCAAGGTGAATGTGACCCTTGCTCGGGGGATGCGCCCGATATTTTGCTGTGGCGAACCGCTCCATATCCGCGAAGTGGACACCCATGTTGGGTATGTGGCAAAACAACTGAAAGCCAGCCTTTTTCACCTAAAGGAAGAAGATTTTAGAAAGGTTGTCATCGCGTATGAGCCCATTTGGGCTATTGGGACAGGGCGAACGGCTTCCAGCCAGCAAGCTCAGGAGATGCACCAGGCCATTCGCGTTCTGGTGGCCAAGAAATACGGCAAAATCGTAGCGGACCAAACGCCGATTCTCTATGGAGGCTCTTGCAACGCCCAAAATGCGGCTGAACTGTTTTCACAGCCCGACGTGGACGGCGGTCTCATTGGAGGAGCATCGCTAAAAGCAGACGATTTCGCCACGATTGTGGCAGCGCTGAAATAGGGTAGTGCTTTTGGGGCAAACATGGATCATTCCGAAATTTGGGGTCTGCACGTCCCAGAGGGACGAAATCTTGGTAGACAAGATGAATGTGAGTTGGCGTGCCGTAGGTACGCTATCTGTGGGTT
>JACMMM010000444.1 GCA_014379065.1 Saprospiraceae bacterium | reverse complement strand
ATCTGAATTGCCTTTTTCCACTGCTTTCAGCCACCACTCTTCTGCTTTTTGTAGATCATTATAGTCGCCTTTGTAGAGCCAACCTAGATTGAGCATAGCATCTGAATTGTCTTTTTCCACTGCTTTCAGCCACCACTCTTCTGCTTTTTGCAGGTTTTTATGCACAGTTTGATAGAGTCTGGCAAGGTTATTCATCGCAACAGGTTCTCCTCTTTCTGCCGCTTTAATATACCAACCTTCGGCTTTTTGAATGTCTTTGTGATTTTCCTCAAAAACCCATCCGAGGTTATTCATTGCTCCTGAATTTCCTTCCTCTGCCGCTTTTAGATACCATGCTTCTGTTTTTTGAATGTCTTTGTACTCATTGTCGCAAAGCAAGCCAAGATAGAACAGGGCATTCGAGTCGCCTTTTTCCACTGCTTTCAAATACCACTCTTCCGCTTTTTGAAGGTCTTTGTGTTCGTACTGGAAAAGCCAACCTAGGTTGCGCATCGCATCTGAATCATCTTTTTCAACTGCCTTTAGATACCACTCCTCTGCTTTTTGAAGGTCTTTATGCTCGTACTGATACAGCCAACCAAGATAGCACATGGCATCAGCATCACCTTTTTCCATAGATTTTAGCCACCACTCTTCTGCTTTTTCAGGATTTTGGTGTTGGTTTTGGTATAACAAGCCAAGACTGTTCATCGCTCTCAAATACCCCTTTTCCGCCGATTTGCGATACCACTCTTCTGCTTTTTGAAGGTCTTTATATTCGTTTTCGAAAATCATCCCAAAGGAATTCATTGCGCGGGGACAATCCGATTGAATGCTATGCTCAAAACATTGAATCGCCACGGCTGTCTTTTTTAAACCATCGTTGAAAATCCACCCAATGTCGCAGGCAAAATCATCCATAGCCTCCTGCCATACCTGTAATATACTTTCTTCCATATCCTGAAAAGTGAGGGTTGGCGAAGTATTTTCCAGCAATTCATTTATTTTCGAACTTGTAAACGGTCGAGCCGATTTCAGAAAGCGCAACGCCTCTTCCCGCTCTCCCGCATACCATTTTTCAATCGCCTCTAATGCCATATCTAGGTCAGATTGACTTAGTGATTCAGCCAATTCTCTGTCCACTGCAGATAAATATGTACGGGTTTCTTCCAACATCTTGTGCTTTGATACCATATCCAAATCTTTTACTCCCGCCATGGCTTGAGTAATATAAAAAGCACCTTCTGGATCGAATGCCCCTCTGTGCAGGGCTGCAATATGGCTTTGTGAACGGCTTTTCATTAGGTCTTTGTCGCACCAGTCTTCAAAAAAACGCACTAACCACAGCACCCGCTTCTGATCTGCCTTTCGTCCCAATCGCATCAGAAACCAAATGTTGAAAAAGCGTTCTGCCACAAGATAAAGATGGTTTTTGGTGCGGGTAGCACGTTTCTCTACAATGCCGTTTTTCTCCAGACCGTTTAATTGGGCTGATACCACTTTACTATCGAGGCGGGTCTGTTCAACGATTTCTTTTACGCTGATAGCATCCCAGTTTAGTGCAATGGCTTCAACGATAGCTTGTTGTTGATCTGACAGATCGTCCATCCGATGCTTGTATAATGGGCTGGTGCGGTCAAGTATAACTTGAAGGTCGTGGAAAGCACTTCCATCACCGTCATCGGCAAAAATTTCGAACAACAATACAATGCTGCGGATGACACCACCCGTGATACGGCGCAAGGCTTCAACACGACCGGGGTTTTGCTCAACTACACGCTGCACATCTTCTTTTTTGTAATGATGGCTGAGTGAAAGAAGCAAATCGCGGGTTTCTTTTT
Organism: Saprospiraceae bacterium; assembly: GCA_014379065.1. Lineage (GTDB taxonomy): Bacteria > Bacteroidota > Bacteroidia > Chitinophagales > Saprospiraceae > M3007. Next base: position 8,596 of record JACMMM010000444.1, on the reverse strand, counting down.
CATCCAAGCCTTTTAGTTCTACCTGTTTGAAGAACTCGTAAAAGGCGTGGTCGTACTTATAAAAGGCTTCCAGCACGACCGAGGAGGCTGCAATAACACGGATGTCCGAACTTGTTTGAAGAATTTTGCGCAAACGATGGGCTTCGGCATCGCTGAGTTTGCGCGACATTTCACCGAAGTTATCAATGAAAAGGATGAGTTTTTTGCCATTCCGCTTCAATTCTTCACTCAACCACTCGAACAGGGCTTTCTCGTAAGTATCATGATCTGTATGTTTTCGGCTCAATTGTCGGAGAGTTTCGCTCTCGAAGCGAAATGCGGGGTGTTTTTCCTCCAAGAGTTCCATTACTCTTTCCCAGAATTTGAACAGGCGGTGAATGCCGTATTCCTCCTCGTTGAAAACCAGTGGGATGAGCCAATTATTGAGAGTGGGGTCATTTTGAATTTCATAAGCCAAACGCAGTAAAAGTGTAGTCTTTCCCATCCCCCTACGTCCGAGGATTAGATAGTGCTGCTCTGGTACTTCCATCTTGGCTTCTTTGATGACCTTGAACAACTTCTTGAACAATTGCTGTCGCACCACAAAGCTGTCAATCAGTTGCTCTTTGGTTTGGTTTTGCGGGTTGTAGATGTTGGCTACGGTTGGCCGTGACAATAATATCGTGCTCATTATTTGGCAAATTTTTCCCACCACATCCGCAGGATGGGCGAATTGAAACGATAGATTTTACTTTCGTCAAGGTGGATATAGCCATCAAATTCGAGAATTTCCAACAGCGCAGGCGCATTGGATTGCACAAAAGCAGTGGCGGGCACATGGCCTTTGAATGCTATTTCACCAAGGATTTCTTTGGCAGTTCGACTTTCCTCTACAGGCAGGGTTTTGTCGAGGCGGCTGTAGTAGCTTTCAAAATAAATGTTATTGCGGTGGTTGGATGCTTTCACCAACACTTCGTTAATTAATGCCTCCGACACAAGTTGGTTGCTTAATGATTCTATCTCGTCAATGACCATTTGTATCACCAACTGTACAAAAAAGGGCATCAGCCATTCGATTTTGCCTAGCATGTAACGAACTGCTTCGTCGGAAACCTGAACGTGGTAGGTGTTGAAAATTTGGCGAGACATCTCAATGCCCTCTTCCAGTGTCAGGGGCGGAATTTCAACCACAGTCAGGTCATTGATAGCAGAGGTTGCGTTGAGTTTACGTGCAATATTGGGTAGACCAATCGAGCCAGTATAGATGAATTGGATGCCCGGTTTGGCCTTCTGCCGTTGGCTGCGATTGATGTGGAGGAAATGAACAGCCTCGTCATTGCCTTTTGTTTTAGCAATGGCTTCTAAGGCTACTGGAAACTCATCTACCATAATACAAATGGTTGCGCCTTCAGTGTCTAAGTCACAAAGAAGGTTTTCAAATTCCGTGCTGTACTTATCTTTTTCGGGCTGGTTTGTTTCTATTTCAATGTTGAAAACCTTTACTTTTTTGAAACGCTCGGTGAAGGCAGCCAAGCGGCTTTTAGCTCGCTCGTTCAATTTGGCAAGTTTGCCGATTGCATCACTTTTCAGCAGTTCCTCAGATAGCACTCGAAAGTAGTCCTCTGAATCCGTGACATCCTCTACATTAAGGTAAAGAAATATGAATCCTTCGCGGGGCTGATCCTCCATAAAGCGCATTATGGAGGTTTTGCCAGAGCGGCGCGGTGCAGAAATGAACAAGTGGCTGCCTCCGCTCAGGCGACGATAGATTCTTTCTACGATGGCATTTCGAGGGAAGAAGTCTTTCCCGCGTGGGGTTTGGCCGACAACATTTTGCATGATATGGTTTTTTTGTTTTTTTTGACAATACAATTTTTGTCAACGCAAAGGTACGTTGACAATTTTTACATTGTCAAGTTTTTGACAAGATTTTTTTTGTCAAAAAAATAGCAGACTTATTGCCCTTTGAAAATCGGCTTCCTTTTCTCCAAAAACGCTGCCACCCCTTCCCGGTAATCCTGCGTATGGCTGGCCATCGTTTGGAGTTTGCCTTCTACAAAAGTTTGGGAAGCAAAGTCGTTGTTAAACGTTTGGTTCAAAGCCTGTTTGGTGAGCGCGAGGCCGCGCGTCGGCATTTGCGCCAGTGTTTCGGCCAATTTCAAACTGTCGGCGGCGAAGCTTTCATCAGGAAAAACTTTCCAGATCATGCCCATGTTGGCAGCTTCAGTGGCCGAAATTTTGTCCGAAAGCATCATCAGTGCCGTGGCGCGCTGGAAGCCCACAAGCCGTGGTAATGTCCAAGTGCCTCCTGAGTCGGGAATGAGACCAATTTTTGAAAAGGCCTGGGTGAAAGAGGCAGATTCAGTAGCAACTGCAATATCGCAAGCCAGGGCGATGTTGGCGCCCGCGCCGGCTGCTACGCCGTTTACGGCTGCCACTACGGGTTTTTCCAAATGCCTGATTTTCAAAACAATGGGGTTGTATCCCGTGGAAATGATCTCGGCCAATGCAGGCCCATTTGGGTCGGTCACCTCTTGCAAGTCCTCGCCTGCGCAAAAGGCTTTGCCGGTGCCTGTTATATATACCGCGCGGATGGCAGGGTCTCTTTCGCAAGTGTCCAGGGCCTCGAGAATCTCCATGCGCATGGCGTGGTGCATGGAATTGAAGACCTGCGGGCGGTTGAGGGTGATGCGGGCGACGGAGTTTTCAGTGGAAAAAGTGATATATTGCATAAAAAAGATAGTATTTATTGCGAAATCAGTATATTATAACCGCTTTTGCCAAACCATTGGATGACGAGCCCGATGCATCAGAACGATGACTCGAACAGAGTGCTTGGTCTCATTCACCATGTAAAAAACTTTGTAGGGATCGCAAATCCTGAACGGCAAGACGCGAGAATTTAACTGCGTAGTGCATGATTGGCTTTGAGGCTGGCTTTTACTTCTTCCCATGAAATTTCGTCGTCAGCATCGGCATGATAGCCAACTACACGGTCACGCAGCAAGGACGACTCCTCCTCGTTAAGTGCTTCATTATCAATTTGATCTGTCTCATCAAAAAGCAGGTTCTCGATGAGTTCGATAAGATTATCATCGTCTGAAGAAGCCAAGCGACCGATAATGTGGAGTTTCCTTTCCTGAATTGAAATTCCCATAAACTATGAATTTAGCGCAAAAGTAATACCCTCCATTCACACCTCCAACCTTGTCCCCGAGGTGCCGTTGAAGAGAAAGCGATAGATTTTCAATCTTTACTCAAACCCCCATCCCCCGAATCGCCTTCACCAGTTTATCCAATTCCTCCGTGGTCGTGTACACGTTTGGTGTAACCCGTACCCCACTGATTTTCTCCCATTCGATGGCCACGGTGTGGATTTTGTATTTGTTGAATAATATATCGGCGATTTCTACGGGCTTTTTGCCTTCAAAGCCAAAATTGCCAATCGCGCAACTCCATTTTGGACTGGGCGAGGTGAAAAACTTGATGCCTGGCACGTCTTTTACCTCACTCATCCAGTAATGTTTAAGGTAGTGCAGCCGCTCTTGTTTTCGTTTCGAGCCGATCAGGTTGTGTAAATCAAGCGAGTAGCCGATGCCCATTTCAATCGGGAAACTCCGGGTACCAAGGCTTTCAAATTTGCGGATATCCTTGCCGTTCGGTTCGTTGTTGGAAAGCAGGGGTAAAATGCCTGGGATTTTTTCTTTTTTTATCCACATCATACCGCTGCCGAGCGGGCCGCAGAGAAATTTGTGCAAACTAGTGCCCCAATAATCGCAACCCAGATCCGGGATTTTGTAATCGAGCACCGCAAAGGAGTGGGCGGCATCTAACACCATCTCAGCGCCGTGCTTATGGGCAGCATCTGCGATGCGACGGGCGGGCATGATCTGGCCGTTCCAGTTGATAATGTGCGTCACATATACGATTTTAGTTTTTGCGGTAAACTTTGATGTATAAGCATCGGTAAGGTAGTCCTCGTCTGTCGAAGGCAAATCCATATCCACCCACACGAGTTTGATGCCGTCGCGGTTTTCGCGCTGTTTCCACGCATTGATCATGTTTGGGTAGTCGTATTTAGACAGCACCACTTCGTCGCCCGGTTTCAAATCAAGCCCAAAAACGATGGTGTTCAACGATTCCGTGGCATTGCGGTTGATAGCGATTTCGTCAGAGCTGACTCCAGCAAGTGTGGCCAGATTGTCGCGCAGGGGTTCACGATCCTGATCGAGGATTCGCCACATATAATAGGAAGGAGCTTCGCAGCACATGCGGTTGTAGTAGTCCAGCGCGTCCATGGTGGCTCGGGGAGAGGGACTCACACCACCATTGTTCAGGTTGATGATGTTGGGACTAGCCGCGTAGGCGAGTCGGATTTGCCGCCAGAAATCGTCATCATTGGACGTTGGATTAAGGACGTTGGACTTTTCACCCGCCATAGGCTTGCCGAAGGAGGGTGGGCGTTGGATGTCTGGAAAAGCGGCAGCGATGTTTTGGTGCAATGCAAAAGTGCCGAGTAAAGCAGCGGATTGGCGAATAAAGGAACGACGGTCAGTCATAGTAGAAAGTTTATGATCCGCCTTCATTCCTGCCCGTCAAGCCTCGGCAGGCGGGAAAACTAAGGCGGGTAAAGGCATTAGAGTAGGTTGCAATAAAAAAACCGTTGATATTTCAATTTCATCACGGCTTGTTGGACTTTTGTGTGATCTTAATCGCCCACAAACCTACAAAATCCACCAATCACCAAATCACCAAATCACCAATTCTACCAATCACCAATTCCACCAATCACCGCCCACGCCATGCGCACCGTCTTCTTCCTCGTCCAGAAAGAATTCCTCCAAATCTTCCGCAACAAAACCATGTTGCCGCTGCTGTTGGTAATGCCTGTGGTGCAGACACTATTGCTTTCCTACGCTGCGAACTACGAGGTCAAAAACCTTTCGCTTGTGGTGGTAGACCACGACCATTCGCCTACTTCGCGCCAATTGGCCGCCAAATTGGGCGCTTCGGGCTATTTCCACGTCAATCAGTTGCCCACTGCCGCCATGGCCGACCACGAAATGGCCAATGACCGGACGGACATGATTCTGGAAATACCGTCGAATTTTGAACGCGACCTCGTACGCGAAGGCACCGCCCCACTCTCCCTGAACGCCAACGCCATCAACGCCACCAAAGCAGGTCTTGGAATGGGCTATGCGGGCAATATCATCCGCGATTTCAACGTCGAATTTGCCGAAAAATGGGCACCGCGCCTTTCATCCGAGGGGGCTCAACAACTCAACACCTCAACCCCTCAACCCATTAACGTCACCTACTCCAACTGGTACAATCCTCGCCTCGACTACAAAACCTTTATGGTGCCGGGCATTTTGGGCGAAATTGTGGCACTCATCATCTGTTTTCTCACCGCGCTGAACATCGTGCGGGAGCGCGAGATCGGCACCATCGAGCAGTTGAACGTCACCCCGTTAAAGAAATGGCAGTTCATTTTGGGCAAATTGCTCCCGTTCTGGCTGCTTTCTTTGGTGATGATGACAATCGGACTCACGGTAGGAAAATTGGTGTTCGACATTCCGATGTTGGGCAGTCTCGGACTGGTGTTTGCTTATACAGCAGTGTTTACGCCCTGCATGTTGGGGCTCGGGTTCCTCATCTCAAACTTTGCTGATTCTCAGCAACAGGCCATGTTCACCGCTTGGTTTTTCCTTATCATTTTTATCCTGATGTGCGGGTTGTTCACCCCCGTGACGAGTATGCCTGACTGGGCGCAGGTATTGAACAAAATAAACCCGGTGGCTTATTTTGTTGAATTTATGCGACTGGTGTTGTTGAAAGGCGCTGGTTTTGAAGACATTAAAACCAATTTTTACACAGTGTTGTGTTATGCGGTTTCGGCCAACGCATTGGCGGTGTGGACGTATCGGAAGCGGGTGTGAAAAACATGAAACACCATTTTGCCATGAAAAAACTTCTCCTCCTTTTCTTTACCCTTGTCCAACTCGCTGCTGTTGCCCAGCGTACGGGCCACGATTACGCAGTCTTCTTCGTAGCCTCCAAGTTCGATAACGGCTGGACCACCCTCGACAACGCCCCCGCCGAAGTTAAGGCCATCGGCGACCTGCTCCGCGACCAGTATGGCTTTGAAGTACGCATCGTGGCCGACGCTACCCGAAGCAAAATCGTGCAAACCCTGGCCGAGTACAAGCGCAAAGAATACAAGCCCCAAGATCAACTCCTGCTCTTTTTTTCCATGCACGGCGTACACGACCAAGGCAGCGATCAAGGTTACCTCGTGCCCAAGGATGGCCTTTACGACGACCCTTCTTACGAATCCTGGTATTCTCACGCCGCGCTGCGTGATTTGGCACACTCTATGAAATGCCCGCGCATCCTGATCGCGCTCGATGCCTGTTACTCTGGCATTTTTGGCAAAGGCCGCGACAGGCCAGGTGCTCCTGCTTGGGAAAACGCGCCTGACTGCCAAACCAAACTCCGCGCGGCTTTTGGCGAAGGCACCACCCGAAAGTACCTCACCGCCGGGGGCGACACCCGGGTGCCCGCCAGGAGCATCTTTGCCGCGCAGTGGCAAGTAGCCCTCAAAACAGGCACCGGCAGCGACGACCTGCTCTCCTACACTGAACTCATGGCCAAACTCGACGAGTTCCGAGACCCAAGGCCCACTTGGGGCAATTTCATACCCGGTACTGACGGAGATTTTGTGTTTGTGCGGAAAAATCCCTGCGCAGTACTATCCGACCGCGATGGCGACAACATTCCTGATGCCGCCGACCAATGCCCTGACGAATGGGGAAGCCAGGCCAATGGTTGCCCAGCCCAACCGACGACTGATTTAGCCGCCGATTTAGCCGCCTGGAAAGAAGCCAAGCGCCTCCAGACCGAAAGCTCCTACCGCTCCTACCTGCGCCAATACCCCAACGGAGAGTTCAAGGAACAAGGCAATGCGGCCTTGCGAGGTTTTGAAGCTGCCGCTGCGCGCCAACGCGACGACACCGCATGGGACTTGGCAGAAGAAAAAAACACACTCGATGCCTACAAAAAATATCTGGCCGACTACCCCACAGGCCTGCACAAAAGTGAGGCAGACCAGAAAGTAGGTTCCCTTTCCACTTCGGAAAAAACCGCAGGCACCCTAATGCCTGACGGCATGATATTCATCAAAGGCGGAAAATTCCAGATGGGCAGCCCCCCTACAGAAGCTGACCGAGGCGACGACGAGCAGCAGCACGAAGTCGAACTCTCCGATTTCTACATCGGTAAATACGAGGTGACCCAAAAACAATGGCGCGACGTGATGGGCAGCGACCCGCCCGTACCTAGCTTCAAAAACTGCGACAATTGCCCGGTGGAAAATGTCAGTTGGGACGAAATTCAGACGTTTATTAAAATGCTCAACCAACAGACAGGGCGCATGTACCGCTTGCCCACCGAGGCAGAGTGGGAATATGCTGCACGGGGCGCCGGCAAAGCCACTTTGTTTGGTAATGGGAAAAACATTTCCGCCCCAAAAGAAATCAACTTTGATAGCAGAGAGGAGTACAAAAAATCGTATTCCGCGGCAGGCGCATACCCAAATAAGACCGTGCCTGTGGGCAGCCTAAGCAACCCCAACGCGCTGGGCTTGCACGACATGAGCGGTAATGTGTACGAATGGTGCAGCGATTGGTATGATGACAATTACTACAAAAACAGCCCACGCAAAGATCCAACCGGCCCCATCAGCGGTTCTGAACGTGTTATGCGCGGCGGGTCATGGGGCCGTGGCCCAGAGTACTGCCGGGCAGCGGATCGTGACAGCTACGGGAAAGGCTCCAACGGCATTGGCTTTCGGCTTGCCAGAACGAATTAACCTTTGATTCTTTACCCTTTTACCCTCTTCAGAAGGTGTGCTACCGGTTTGGCACATCTTTTTTTGTTTCGAAAAACAAGTCGCCTATATATGCGCAACATATAGACGCGGAGCACTTATGCGTTGCCAGTTTTTGTATATATTGGAAAATGGGGCTTGTATATGGCCAATGCGCTGGCGGTGTGGACGTATCGGAAGCGGGTGTGAATCGCCATTACTTTTTTACGATTTGAACGCTTGATATAGGCTTCCCCCTCATTGAAATAGTCAGGAGGTAATTCCCTGCGGGCATCTCCTGCCCAAGACGATAAGTCTCTTTGTGTTCGCCAGCATCAAAGCGTTGGTTTTGAATCAACCTTTTTATGAGTTTCCCATTCATATCGAATAGGGCAATACTTATGCTTTCAGTTGCAACAAGCGAGAAATTTAGCGTAAAGTCGTTGGCGATTGGATTGGGATAAATAAGCCATTCCTTTTCGGAATTGTCTTGTGGATTAAGCATTCCGATACTTAAATCAAGGATGTAGCGATTTAAAATGGTACCTAACGTAGCATACAGACCATTACTCACAATAATTTTATTAGATTCCATTCCATGAATGGACATGGTGGAGTGGATTTCATTTTCTAAAGAGGTGTAAAATATGCCATTTTCGCCAAAAGCAAGGTCCAGGGTTCCATATGGTTTGAGTTGGATAAGTGCTCCACGATCGTCGTTTTTATTTATAGCATTCACAATTATTT
>JACMMM010000443.1 GCA_014379065.1 Saprospiraceae bacterium | reverse complement strand
CTTTTGCTTCTTGGTATGCCTCTCCCGCTTTTTCTTTGGCTTCGCCCGCTCTTTCCTTCGCTTCGGTATAGGCTTCGCTGGCTTTTTCTCTGATCTCACTCAACGCATCCCCAGCTTTCTCTTTTGCTTCCTGATATACTTCGCCCGCTTTTTCTCTGGCTTCGCTCAGGGCCTCGCCGGCTTTTTCAACCGCTACGCTGGCCACTGCTTTGGCGGTATCGAGCGCATCGAGCAGCACGTCGCCCAAGAGATTGGACGCGGCTTCAAAGAGGCTATCCTCTTTTTCTGCATGGGGGATGTGGACAGCAGCGGCTTCGGCCTTCGCATGGGTTTCGGCCTCGATCTCTGATTTGATGGCCGCTTTTTTGGCTTCTATCTGTTGGCGTTCGGCTTCTTTGGCAGCCAAACGGGCTTCTTTTTCATGGGCGCTGCTGGCTTGGCGGTGCACGTCGTTGCGGGCTTTGGTAAGCTCGGCCAGTCTTTCGCGCTTGCCATTGGCGCGTTCCTCGATCATTTTGATCTTGGCACCACGGATTTGGGCCTCCAGTTGGCCTTCAGAAGTGTTCACCTTTTTGCGCTGAAAAGCGAGCTCTTCATCGTCGCGGCGGAGGCTGTCTTCGAGGCGCTTGATGGCATCATCGAGGCCTGAGAGGCGCTTGTCGTGGCGGTCGGCAATGGTGCCGGCATTGGCCTCGGGGCCAAATTTGCGCTCTTTGGCTTTTTTAAATGCTGCGTCCAGGCGTTCCCAGAGTTTGTTGCGGTGTTCGTTGCTCATGCGCGTATTGTGGTAGTCGCGCTGCATTTTTTTGAGTTCGTCGAACACGCTATTGAATTTTGCGCCACCTGCTGCGATGCGGGCCTCAATTTCGTCAAGAGCCTTTGCAAAACCGTCGTACACACCTTGTGAAATCTCCATGAACTCCGAGTTCACCTTTTTGCGCACTTCTTTGAGTTGGTCGAAAAGGGCATTGATACCATCGCGCAGCTCATCGGCGTGTTGACGGTACAGGTTGCGTTCGCGGCTTTGATTCTGCACCTTGTCCCAAAAAGAGCGGAGGTTTGTAAAAATCTTGTTGTCATAGGTGGACAACGCCTCCACTTTTTCTTTGAATTCGGCCAATTCTTGCTGGTAGGCGGCATGGAGCTTGGCAGAAAGCACGGCAAAATGCCATTCCGTCTGCGCCCGTTGCACAAGGTCGGGGCGATCCACTTGGATGCCCTCAGGCAAGAGGCTGTCGGTGACGCTGAGCTCGCGCTCCGTGGTTTCGGTGCCTTCAGGGAAGGCGACTTCTTCCTTGCCTTCGCGCCATTCGTGCATCATTTTTTGCACGAATTCTTCATCGGCAATGGCTTCCGGGAACATGTGTAACATCACCCTGTTGGATTCTGCTTGCAGTTCGAGTGCGATCAGTACTTTTTCGTTTTCGGCTTTAGTGCCCCAAATGACTAACTTGTTCTTCATAAATCTACGGTTGTCGGTACACGGTTGACTATTGACTGTTGACTGTTGACTGTTGACTTTTGACTGTTGACCTTTGACTGTTGACCTTTGACTGTTGACCTTTGACTGTTGAGGGTTGACTGTTGAGGGTTGACTGTTGACCTTTGACTATTGACTTTTGACGGTTGACCTTTGACTATTTACTTTTGACGGTTGACTTTTGACGGTTGACCTTTGACGGTTGACCTTTGACCTTAAACCAGACACTGCATTGAAATTTATCTGTTGTGGAAAACTCCATAAACTTCTATCAACGAGAAATCTTGTCAATCGTCAAAAGTCAATAGTCAACAGTTCTTGCGCGGCAAAATTAGACTGTTGTAGCCGTTTTTTTCACTTTCAATTTCAAAATCCCCACGGAAAGCAAGTATTCTGCAATTTGAATGGCGTTGGTGGCCGCGCCTTTCCGCAGATTGTCACTCACAACCCACATATTCAGGGTGTTAGGCTGGGTCTCGTCCCGGCGGATCCGGCCCACAAAAACATCATCTTTGTCGTGCGCCATCAAGGGCATGGGGTATTGCAATTCTGCTGGGTTGTCAATGACCACCACGCCGGGGGCTTTTTCGAGCAAGCTGCGCACTTCGGCCAAGTCGAAATCGCGCTCGAACTCAACGTTCACCGACTCGGAGTGGCCACCAATGACGGGTACGCGAACGGTGGTAGCCGTGACGCGAATGTTGTCGTCGCCCATGATTTTTTTGGTTTCGTTGACCATCTTCATCTCTTCTTTGGTGTAGCCGTTCTCCGTGAACACGTCTATGTGGGGCAACACATTCAGGTCAATCTGATAAGGATAGGCGCGTACACCAGTCTTGCCTTTGCGCTCGTTCATCAGCTGCTCCACAGCTTTCACGCCCGTGCCCGTCACGCTTTGATAGGTGCTGACCACGATGCGCTTCAGGCCATATTTATCGTGCAAAGGCTTGAGTGCCACCACCATTTGGATCGTAGAACAGTTGGGGTTGGCGATGATTTTATCCATTTTGGTGAGCACGGCGGCATTCACTTCCGGCACGACGAGCTTCTTTTCCGGATCCATGCGCCAAGCCGATGAGTTGTCAATAACAATGGTACCGCGGTCCGCAAAACGTGGCGCCCATTCTTTTGAGACACTGCCTCCGGCAGAAAAAATGGCCACATCGGGCTTTTTGCCCACGGCGGCATCCATGCTTATGATCTTGTGACGCTTGCCCCGAAATTTTATGGTCTTGCCCACCGAGCGCTCAGAAGCGACAGGGAAAAGTTTGGTCACGGGGAAGTTGCGCTCTTCCAGGATTTGCAACATTTTGGTGCCGACCAATCCGGTGGCGCCCACTACGGCTACTTTCATTTCTGTTGTTTATTTGTTTATGCGTTGATTTGTTTATCCGCCGTAGCCATTATGCGTCGAAGGGTAAAAAAAAGCAAGTACTGGCGTAGGAGGAGGGATTTGCGGTACAAAGGTAGGAAACTCAACAAACCTATTGGAAAAGTGCCGCTTCTATCCGTCCTTCGCTCTTGCAAATTCCTGCTCGCCCTTCTTCTTTGGTGAATCTCGATCATTCGAATTTAAACCTCGTAGTTTTTAAAAACCTACGAGGTTTGCAGAAGAAGAGCGTATGCAGGCTACCGCCTATCGTTATGAAAACAAAAACCGTTGCAATCGTGCTGCTGGCTCTTTGGGCCGTAGCATTTCCCGCCCGAGCACAAAGCGGTTTTTCGTTGCCAAAAGGCACGAGGCAAGTTGAAATCCCTTTCGAATACATCAACAATTTTATCATACTGACCATCGCATTCAATGGCCCTTTGCCTTTGAGATTCATCTTCGACACTGGGGCCGAGCACACCATCCTGTCAAAGCGCGAAATCAGCGATTTCCTGCAAGTGCGCTACGACCGGGAGTTTCGCGTAAAAGGCTCTGACCTTAAAACCGAATTGGTGGCCTATCTCGCTCGCAACATCCAACTACAGATACTGGGCAAGGATATTATAGCACCCAATGAGGACATCTTGGTGCTGAAAGAGGACTACTTCCGTTTCGAAGAGTACGCCGGTTTGGAGGTACACGGCATTTTGGCAGGGCGCGTTTTTTCGCGCTATCTGTTGAAAATCAATTATCAACGAAAAGTGCTCACGCTTTATGAGCGTGGGACTTACAAGATGCATGAGCAGGGTTTCGAACCATTGCCGCTGGAAGTGTTCCGCAACAAACTCTACTTAAACACACACGCTCAACTGCGCCCGGATTCTTCAGCGCCAGTGAAACTTTTGCTCGACACAGGGGCGGGCATGCCGCTCATGCTTTTTACCAATACCCACCCGCTCATCCAGCCTTCTGCCAATGCAATCCCCACCAATATCGGCATGGGACTAGGTGGGTATTTGGAGGGTTTTGTAGGGCGAACGCCGGGGTTAATGTTGGATAAGTTTACGCAAAAAGGTATCCTCACCTACTTCCAAGCGATAGACACGGCTCAAGACCTAAGTTATCTCAACGACCGCAACGGCCTGATCGGCAACTCCATTTTAAACCGTTTTCAGGTGGTGATTGACTATCAAGGCGCAACGCTTTGGCTCAAACCTACCAAGTATTATCAAAGTGAATTCGTTTACGACCGCAGCGGGCTGAGCATCATTGCTTCCGGGATTCGCCTCAATCATTTTTCGGTGCTCAACGTGCTCCCCGACTCTCCCGCCGCAGAAGCGGGCATCCACGCAGGCGACCGTATTCTGCGCATCGGATGGCTGTCTGCAAGCTTGCGGACTTTGGAAGAGCTTCAAAGAATACTTCAGAAAAAGGCCGGGAAAGAGGTCAAAATCGTCGTAAAACGGGACGGGAAGCTTATTAAGAAGCGTATTGTGCTGCGGGATTTGATATGACATTGCCGTAGGCAAACCTTCTCTAATGGTAAAAAACTGTCCCAGCGGGACAGTATCTTGGTAGAAAAAACGGCGAAAGAAAGTCCCCGCCCCAGCGGGGCGGTATCTATGTAGCGTGAACGGGCAGCGAGATATCATCAAAGAATTCAAACAAATATTCTTCCTTGTACTCCACATCAAACCTTTTCAACAAAGCCAAGTATTCTTCCCGGAATGATTGCTTTCGGTGGTGTTCCGGTTGGTTTCGAATATATTTTATCACTTTGTCCAATTCGCTTTTTGAATGTGAAAACGCTCCAAAACCTTCCTGCCAAAGAAAATGATAAGCCGATAGCCGATGGTTATTGATGAAATTGCTTGTTTCTGTTTTTAGCACCTGTACAGTATCAGAAATGGAGTACTGTGGGTTTAGGCCAATCAAAATATGAGCATGATCTGGCATAAGGTAGATGGCAAGGAGTTTGTGCTTTTTGTTCTGCAGGAATCCCGTCATATATTTTTCTATTTCTTCTCTGTGTTTTTCGACAATCAGCGCTTGACGATATTTGACTGCAAAAACCAGGTGGATGTGGAGCTGGGTGTAGGTATTAGCCATGATTGTTTTCAGATTCCGTCCCTCTGGGACGGGTTGGTGAATGGATGTTTTTTTGCTACCAAGATATTGTCCCTCTGGGACAACGTGGCATCTAGGTGTATACAAAAATATAGGATAAATTTTAAAAAAACAATAGCCCCATTAACCTCGGCTTTAGCAAGACACAACCACGAAACAAATAATTACCGTGCCTTTTTGACCTTTAGCATTCTCTCGGCCTCAAGACAAAAGACCTGTCCCAGCGGGACAATATCTTGGTAGAAAAACCGCAAACAAAAACCCCTTGCCGCCCCAGCGGGGCGGTATCTGAATATTTTGGGTTGGCAGGCTGCTATGGAGTGGGTGTTGGGCGCTGATTTTTCAGATTCCGTCCCTCTGGGACGGCTCGTTGAATCGTTGCAATTTGGTTGCTACCAAGATACTGTCCCGCTGGGACAGGTCAAAATTTATGACGGCTGTCCCAAAGCAGACAAATGCAAGATATTCACCACCATTATCCATTGCCCAATCAAAACCGCGCTATTTTTAGCCTTGAAAAACCCATTATCAGACTTGTTGCGTAAATCGCGCACTGCAAACCCTCAAACCCTCAAACCTTCAAACCCAGAACCTTCTAAATGCACATCCTAATCCTCGGCAACGGCATCAGCGGCGTAACCTGCGCACGCTTCCTCCGCAAGCTCAGCGACCACGACATCACGCTCGTTTCCGACGAATCGGACGAGTTTTTTAGCCGCACTGCACTGATGTATGTCTACATGGGTCACATGAGGCTGCGCGATACAATGCCCTACGAACCGTGGTTTTGGGAGAAAAACCGCATCCAGCGTGTGCGTGCTCGCATCGAACGCATTGATTTTCAAACCCAAAAGGCGTTCAGCACAGACGGCAAAGCATTGGGTTACGACAAACTTGTACTGGCACTCGGCTCCCAATCCAACAAATTCGACTGGCCTGGCCAAGACTTGGACGGGGTGCACGGTCTGTATCATCTGCAAGATCTGGATGCGATGGAACGGCACTCTGCTGGGCTTTCCCCCTTGCGAGGGGGGCAGGGGGGAGAGGGCGGTCGGGCAGTGATTGTGGGTGGCGGACTGATCGGTATTGAAATGGCCGAGATGTTTCGTTCCCGCAACATTCCAGTTACTTTTTTAGTAAGAGAAAAGAAATTCTGGGACAATATTTTGCCGGCAGAAGAAGCCGCCATGGTAAGCCGACATATTAGAGAACACCATATTGACCTTCGGTTGGAAACAGAATTGAAAGAAATTCAGCCAACCCCCCTTCAGGGGGGCAGGGG
>JACMMM010000442.1 GCA_014379065.1 Saprospiraceae bacterium | reverse complement strand
TTCAGGTCGCGCACCAGAAAAGATGCCACATTTTGGCGTCCCCGGTTGCTCATCCATCCCGTAGCTGCTAGTTCTCGCATATTGGCATCCACAAATGGAACCCCGGTTTGGCCCGTAGCCCAGAGATCGAACATCTCTCGGTTATCTTTCAAATGACGCAGGTCTTTTTCTTGTGTGCCACCTTTCTTAAAAATTCGGTTGCCGTATTTTTTGCCCATTAAGCGAAAAAAATCACGCCAAAGCAGTTCAAAAAAAAGCCAGTAAGTGCTTTCATTGCTCAGGCGCTCGCGTTCGTATCGTTTGAGTTCATGATAGATAAATTTTGGGGAAAGGCATCCAGAGGAGAGCCATGGGGAGAATTTAGAAGAGTAATCTGGCCCGATGAGGCCATTGCGCGTTTCTTTATACTGAGCAACGAGGTCTTTTTCCCAGAAATAATGGCGCAAACGGCGAAGCCCTTCTGTCTCGCCGCCCTTGAAATCAAGGGCGGTGCGCTCATCGGATTCAAAAGGTGCAAGGCCAAAAGCCTGCATCGTTGGCATTTCGCCTGGTTCGAGGTTCAGGGGTAAAGGGGGGAGTGCAGCAGGGGAGGGGAGCGGTTCTCGAACCGGGGTAATATGCTCCGTTTCTTTGCGAAATTGCGTGAAGGCATCGGGGGTATGCTGTACGGGTACTGGCAAGTCCTGTGTGTGATAGAGCATTTTGCCCCGAGTGTAAAGCAGTTCAACACCGATACCCCAAAGTTTTTGCTCCAACCCATCCTGCACCAACACTTCTTCCTGAGTGCGCTCGCGGTTGCAGATGACCCAGGATGCTTTAATCTGTTGGGCCAATTCTGGCAGGATACTTTCCGGCCTTCCGATGCGAACCAATAGTTGGCCACCTAGTTTCTGGATGTTTTGGCGCAATTCAGTTACGCTTTCGAGTATGAAGCGGGCGCGGTATTTGCCCGTTTTTGGGAAGCCAAATCGAGTTTGGCCGAGGAAAACCCGTTCATCAAAAATAAAAATGGGGACTACTTCCTCGGCCATGCGGAGGGCAGTAGCGAGGGCTTCGTTATCATGTAGCCGTAGGTCTTGGCGAAACCAAACAATAGCGCGTCGTTTCATGCTCGGTTAAACTTTAAGAAGAGCCTTTTGTTTGGCGAAATCAGGTTTATTTAGCGGTACTTTTTATGAGTCAAAAAGAAAACAGCAGCAATATCAGCACGCTTTTGCGCAAGATAAAAAGCAAGCCACTCGACCGGGAGCTGGGTTTTGGCAGAAACGTGACCCTTGATGGCCGTTTGATGAACCCAGACGGCTCTTTTAATGTATTCCGAGAACCCATTGGCCGCTGGGACAACACTTATTACCACCTTGTCACGATGCCTTGGCGGCATTTTTTCCTGCTTATTTTTAGTTTCTTTTTATTACTAAATGTCTTGTTTTCTGGGCTTTATCTCCTCATTGGCGTGGAGCATTTCAATGGCGTCACACTGGGGAGTCCTGGGCACAATTTCATGCAGGCCTTTTTTTTTAGTAGCCAAACGCTTACCACGGTAGGCTATGGTCATATCAGTCCAAATGGCTTGGTGATTAGCCTCTTGGCTTCATTCGAGTCATTTCTTGGTTTGCTTGCCTTTGCCTTGATGACAGGCTTGCTGTATGGGCGGTTTTCGCGACCCGCCGCTAAAATTGTTTTTAGCGAAAAGCTGCTAATTTCTCCCTACAAAGTTGGAAAAGGGTTGATGTTCCGAATGGGAAATGCCAGCAAGAGTGAACTCATTGAAACCGAAGTTCAGGTCTTGATGGCCTACAACCAACGCGAAGAAGATGGCTCATTGAGCCGAAAATTTTACCCATTGGGCTTGGAAATCAACAAAATAAGTTTCTTTTCGCTCTCTTGGACAATTGTACACCCACTAGACGAAAATAGCCCTATTTTCAATTTTTCTGAACAGGACATTTTGGATGCGAATGCCGAAATCATGGTGCTGGTAAAAGGTACAGACGAGACCGCCCAGCAGCTTGTACACGCACGCCGATCTTATTCCGGCGAAGAAATCGTGTGGAATGCTAGGTTTAGCCCGGTTATTGAGCGTGCGCCAAATGGCGTGCCTAGAGTGTTGACACGTAGGATTGGGGAGCATGAATTGCTTTCCATTGAGTCGGTGTAATCTTAAGGAATATTGTATTTTTGCTGGAAATCAATTTGTCAAACTGGCAAGGTCAGATAAAAATCGAATTTTATTATGGAAGCATCATATAGGGCATTGTTATTGAAGATTGGACGGTACGCTGATTTATCATAAGACTTTCCCAACCATGACAAAAGCGAAGTTCCTTAGAAAATTCGCACACTTTGTGGGCTCCTGAACCCATCCCTTCCCAAACTGTTACCTTTGCCAACAAAACTGCCCGGGACCGTAATCCCGAGGTGCCCTATATCGTGAAAAAAGATACACTACAGCAACTTACCGCCGCTGCCCAAGACCGCATTCTCATCATAGACGGCTCTATGGGCGTTTTCCTGCAATCGTACCAACTGCCAGAAATAGATTTTCGCGGCGAACGGTTCAATGAGCACCACCGCGAACTCAAGGGCAACTACGATGTGCTTTGCCTTACCCGACCAGATATTATCGAGGGCATTCACATCAAGTATTTGGAGGCAGGCTCAGACATTATAGAAACCAATACCTTCAACGCCACATCCATTTCTCAGGCAGATTTTGACATGCCGCCGGGCGTATGCTATGACATCAACAAGGCCGCAGCAGAAATTGCTCAAAAGGCTATTCATGAATGGCAAACGCTCAACCCTCAACGCTCAACCCTCAACCGCCCGAAATTTGTAGCAGGCGCTCTTGGTCCGCTCAACAAAACATTGAGCCTCAGCCCAGATGTAAACGATCCAGGTTTCCGCACCATCACCTTTGACGAGGCCAAAAACGCCTACGCCGAGCAGGTTCGCGGACTTGTGGACGGCGGCGCAGACATCATTTTGGTGGAAACCATTTTTGATGTGTTGAACTGCAAATCAGCCATTTACGCCATCGAAGAGGTTTTTGAAGAAAAAGGATTCCGTCTCCCGGTCATCATTTCGGGTACCATTACGGATGCTTCGGGCCGTACCCTGAGCGGACAAACCGTGGAAGCCTTTTGGATCTCAGTGAAACACGCCAAGCCCTTTGCTGTCGGCCTCAACTGTGCCTTGGGCGCCGAAGAAATGCGTCCACACCTCGAAACGCTGTCAGGCATCGCGGACTGTTTCATCAGCGCCTACCCAAATGCTGGTCTTCCCAACGAATTTGGAGAATACGACCAAACGGCCCATGAAATGTGCGTTTTCATGGAAGACTTTGCCCGTTCAGGCTTTGTCAATATCGTTGGAGGGTGTTGCGGTACTACGCCTGACCACATCCGGCACATTGCCGATCACGTCAAAAAATATCCCCCGCGCTTGCCGAAAAAATGGGCGGAGGGCTATTCAAAATATGCCGGTCTGGAGCCGCTTATTTTGCGAGAAGACACCAATTTCGTAAATATCGGCGAGCGCACCAACGTAACGGGCTCTGCAAAATTCGCCAAACTCATCAAAGAAAACAACTACGCGGAAGCGCTCACTGTCGCCCGACAACAGGTGGACGGAGGCGCACAGGTCATTGACGTGAACATGGACGAGGGGCTGCTTGATTCAGAGGCAGCCATGGTCAAATTCCTCAACCTGATGTCCGCTGAACCAGATATCGCCAAACTGCCCGTGATGGTGGACTCCTCCAAATTCCGGGTTATTGAGGCTGGATTGAGATGTTTGCAAGGCAAAAGCATCGTCAATTCGATTTCGATGAAAGAGGGCGAGGCAGAGTTTATCCGCCAAGCCAATATTTGCCGCCGTTTTGGTGCCGCAGTAGTGGTCATGGCCTTCGACGAACAAGGTCAGGCCGACATTATTGACCGTAAAGTGTCCATTTGCCAGCGGGCTTACAAAATCCTCACCGAACAGGTCGGCTACGACCCAACCGACATCATTTTCGACCCCAATATTTTCGCCGTCGCTACGGGTATCGAAGAACACAACGAGTATGCCATCAACTTCATCGAAGCGACGCGCATCATCAAGGCTACTTGTCCTGGTGCTAAGATTTCGGGAGGAGTAAGCAATCTGTCGTTCTCGTTTCGGGGGAATAACCACGTCAGAGAAGCCATGCACTCGGCATTTCTCTACCACGCTTCGCAGGCAGGTATGGACATGGGGATCGTGAACGCTGGTATGCTCGAAGTGTATGCGCAAATCCCAAAGGAACTGCTGCAACGTATTGAGAATGTGCTGTTTAACCGCCACCCCGATGCAACGGAGGAATTGGTAAAACTCGCTGAATCCTTTAAAGAAACTGGCGGCAAAACCCTTGATGAAGACCTCGCGTGGCGCAATGCAAGCGTACAAGAGCGCATTACTCACGCCCTAGTGCGGGGTATTGACAAATATGTGGAAGAAGACACCGAGGAGGCGCGAAAACTTTACCCTGCCCCGCTACAGGTCATAGAAGGCCCGCTCATGGATGGCATGAATGTGGTGGGCGATCTGTTTGGCTCCGGCAAAATGTTCCTCCCGCAGGTCGTAAAATCGGCGCGGGTGATGAAAAAAGCGGTGGCGTATTTGCAGCCTTTTATCGAAGCCGAAAAAGGCGGCACCATAACGGCCAAAGGCAAAATCCTCATGGCTACCGTGAAGGGCGACGTACACGACATTGGCAAAAACATCGTCGGCGTGGTACTCGGCTGCAACAATTATGACATTGTGGATTTGGGTGTAATGGTGCCTGCCGATAAAATTTTGAAAGCGGCCATCGCTGAAAATGTGGACGTGATTGGCCTTTCTGGGCTTATTACCCCCTCTTTGGACGAGATGGTTCACGTTGCCAAAGAAATGCAGCGACTGGGTTTGAAAATCCCCCTCCTGATTGGCGGCGCAACCACGTCCAAAACGCACACCGCCGTTAAAGTCGAACCACAATACCAAAACGGCCCAGTCGTCCATGTGCTCGATGCAAGCCGATCCGTAGCTGTGGTGAGTTCGCTTTTGACAAAAAACGAAGCCGAGTACCTCTCTTTTGTGGAAAGAACAAAAGTAGAGTACGAACAAATCCGCATTCAACGGGCAGGCCGTCAAGCCTCCAAACAATACCTTTCACTGCAACAAGCTCGGGCGAACAAGATGAAGTTGGATTGGGATAATTACACGCCACCCAAACCCAATTTCACGGGTATCAAAACCTTTGAAAATTACCCGCTCGAAGAACTGGCCGCCTACATTGACTGGACGCCGTTTTTCCAAAGTTGGCAATTGGCAGGCAAGTATCCGGCCATTTTGGAAGACGAGGTAGTGGGCGTGGAAGCCAAAAAACTCTACCACGATGCCCAGGTGATGCTCCGTCAGATTATTGACGAAAAGTGGCTGGAAGCACGGGCTGTGATCGGGATTTTCCCGGCGACAGCGGTGGGGGATGACATCACTGTACCGGCGGCTTTAGCTGCAGGCACGTCAGCGACAAATCCTGCGGCTAAAGCCGCCGGTACAGTGACGCTCCATCATTTGCGACAACAAAATGTAAAAGCAGCAGATCAGGCCAATTTTTGCCTCTCAGACTTTATTTCTCCCAAAGGCGACGACTTCATTGGAAGTTTCGCTTTCACTGCAGGTTTCGGCATCGAAAAATGGGTGGAGAAATTTGAAAAAGAAAACGACGACTACTCCGCCATCCTGCTCAAAGCCCTGGCCGACCGACTCGCCGAAGCCCTCACTGAGCGAATGCACGAACGCGTACGAAAAGAATTTTGGGGCTATGCTCTAGATGAAAGCCTTGAAAACGAAAGCCTTATCCACGAAGAATACCAAGGCATCCGCCCCGCGCCCGGCTACCCGGCTTGCCCGGAACACACCGAAAAACGGACGCTCTGGCAGTTGCTCGACCCAGAGAAAAACGCGGGAATACAACTGACGGAAAGTTGCGCCATGTACCCCACCGCTTCCGTCTCAGGCTGGTATTTTAGTCACCCAGAATCAAAATATTTTGGTCTCGGCCAAATTGGAAAAGATCAGGTGCAAGACTACGCCCAGCGCAAGGGGATGTCGTTTGCAGAGGCGGAGCGCTGGTTGGCGCCCGTGTTGAATTATGATGCATGATATGAAGTGATGAAGTGATAGATGATAAAGTGATTTAAGCCCAACAGCTTCCAAATCACTTTATCACCTATCACTTCATCACTTCATAAATGGCCCAGATGCGCGTACGGCTTTGCCAGTCATTGATATTGAGGCTCAAAACCCAATGTGGATAATAAGCATACACCCGTTTTAAGCCGAAACCAGGCGGTGCTATGGGCGGAGGACTGAGCACTTCCGTAAAAAACATCAGATCGCCCGAACGCAGGGCCATCGTGTCGTTTCTATACATCGGTTCAGTGTACCACGACGCTTGACCTTGAGCCGGGTTCTCATAAAAAGGCATATTGAGTGGGTAGTGATTCCGGGGTTCTTTTTTTACAAAATATACCTTAGACGCGGGCTGTTTTTCATGCCAATTCCAAAGGAATTTTGAATAAGCGGCCATTCCTTTGGCGGGCATCAACATCCAAAAAACCAAGAGTATGACATTGATCCAAAGCCCAAAGGCCAAGGTTTTTAGCATCCATTTTTTTTTTTCATATTTTTCTTGAAAAAACTCCCAACCCGCCACAGAAAAGAAGAAAAACGGCAGCATCATTGGGAACAAGAAACGCATCTCTTTGTGCTCCACCGCAAAATGTGCCAAAACGAACGGCACGAAGCACCAGGTCAATACATGACGCGGCTTTTGCCAAATGCCTAGCGCGAAAAATATCAGGAGGGCAATGCTAAAGGGGGGCAATAAGTCAATCAGGGCCTCATTAAGATACCACCACCAGGGTTCTGTGCCAAATCGGGCATCGCTGTGCAGGACGTTCGTTACAAAATATTGATACGGCGGGCATACCCATGTTCCATAAAGCCAGAAATCAGCAGAGAAACCCAGTCCACATGCAAGCAGAACGCCCACCACAAGTGCTACCCATGAAAACCATGCGAGCCTTTTTTGAAATACAAGCCAAGCGATCAGTCCGATACCGGCAAAAGCGATTTGGTAGCGAAAAAAAAACGAGATGCCCAGCAAAAAACCTGCCGTTATCATTTGCCAATTAATTCTACCCCTTTGATTTTCAAGTTGTTGGAGCAATAGCAGCAAGCCCCCAAAGAAGCAAATGGCCGAAGTGTTCTCAGAAGAAAAACGTACATTGAGGTAAGGCATAAACCAAAAAAACAACAGCCCGATACGAAGCCAGCGTGCCGAACTGGGGTTTTTAAAATCACGTTCCAACCATAAACACCAACTCCAATAGACCCAGATTGCAGCGAACCCGCAGAGCAACCGGGTAAAGAAAATTTGCAGAAAAGGGTCTTCGACACCCATTTTTTGTGCGGCCAATACCGTACTGTAGGCTAGAAACGGCTGTAACCCGGGCCGCATTTGAGCGGGAAACTCCCACGGCAAGTCAGTAGCAGGAATGTGCCCGAGTTTGTAATTGGCAAATTCCCAGATTTGAAAATGCTCGTCAGGATGGTGATAACCGATGGTACACCATGCGGCAATGACGCACAGCCCAGTTGCTGCCAAGAGCAAGGCACGGTCAGGGAGCGTTGTCAACATGGGGATTCAATGGATGATAACTGGAAGGCGAAGATAACGAAAGACTTGAGTGCCTCCCAAATCACTTTATCGCTCTATCACTTCATCAGGAATTTCCAATTGGTAGATTGCCCAGATGCGCGTGCGGTTTTGCCAGTTGTTGGTGTTGTTGCTCAAAACCCAGGAGGGGTAATATTCATACACTTGTTTGAATTGAAACCCTGGCGGAGGCAGTGGCGCACCGGCCTGAATATCCGTAAAAAACATTAAATCGCCAGCATGTAAGGCTGTAGTGTCGTTTTTGTAAAGAGGGTCAGTGTACCATGCAAGTTGGCGTTGTTCCGGGTTTTCATAGAAAGGCATGTTCATCGGAAAATGGTTCAGGGGCTCCTTTTTGACAAAATGCACGGTTGAAGCCGGGTGTTTGCCTTCCCAATTCCAAAGAAATTTGGCATAAGCTGCCATTTCTTTGGCTGGGATTAAAATTCTGAAAACCATCACGATAACATTCAGCCAAATGCAGAAGCGAAATGCCTTTATCATCCAGTTTTTTACTTCAAATTTTTCTTTGAAGACCTCCCAGCCTAGTACCGCGAAGAAAAAAAACGGCATTACCATTGGGAACAAAAACCGCACCTCCTTGTGCGCCACCAGTGAATGTGCCAGTAGAAAAGGTACAACACACCAAGTCAGTACATGGAACGGCTTTCTCCAAATGCCAAGTGCGCAAAAAGACAGCAAGGCAAGACTCAGCGGGGGTAATAGTGCAATAGGCATCTCCGTCAGATACCACCAAAAAGGCGACACGCCAAAATTGGCTGCTTTCCCTTCCATGATGTTGGAGAAAAAATAATTGTACGGCGCGCAAACCCATTCTCCATAAAGCCAAAAATCGGCAGCAAAACCAAGTCCGAGCGCCAACAGCGCACCTGTGGCCAAGGCCATCCATTGGAAGAGGCCTGGTTTGGCCTGTAGTAAGAGCCAGGCCATCAGGCCAATCGCCGCAAAGGCAATCTGATAGCGGAAAAAGAACGATAGGCAAAGCAAAAGCCCCGCTGCAACAAGCGGCCAGTTGAACCTGTTTTTTTGACTTTCAATCTGTTGGACCAAGAGAAGCAATCCTCCAAAGAAACAAATAGCCGAAGTGTTTTCTGAGGAAAAACGCACATTCAAGTAAGGCATCAGCCAAAAAAGCAAAAGCCCGATACGCATCCAACGTATCGTTACAGGGCTTTTCAAGTCGCGTTCGAGCCAAGCAAACCAATTCCAATATACCAGTAAGGCAGCCGCCCAACAGAGCATACGCGTCAAAAAAACTTGGACGAATGGATTGTCGATGCCGACTCCCCTTGCAGCTACAATCATGCTATATGCCAAAAACGGCTGCAAGCCTGGGCGCATCTGTGCAGGGTATTCCCATGGCAAGTCGCTGGCCGCAATATGCCCAAGTTTGTAATTGGCAAATTCCCAGATTTGGAAGTGTTCGTCTGGGTGGTGATAGCCTATCGTATGCCAAGCAGCGATGGAACACAACACAGCACCCGCAATCAATAGGGTGCGATCAGAAAGGTTTGGCAACATGATACGATAGCCTTAGTTTGCTATCCCCAATTTTGTCTTTACCAACTTTGTCACGTCCAGCGATTCGTCCGCATAAAGCAACACTTGGGTATTTTGGTCAAAAACAAACATGAACTGGTTTTCTTTCGCGACATCCTCCATCGCTTTGTTCACCCGGTCGAGGATAGGCTTGAAAAGTTCTTCGCGCTTTTCTGCTAGTTTCTTATATACTTCTTGCTCGTATTCAGCAATAGTGGCTTGTTCCTCTTTCAGTTTTGCATTTTGCGCCTCCAAATCTTTGGGCGAAATAGTGCCTTGCTTCTCTTTGCGATCCAGTTCAGCGGCTTTGTCTTGCAAGGCTTTCACCATTTCCTGACCACGTTTGGTCAGTTGCGCCTGAAATGCTTGCAGGTCGCTGTCGGCTGCCTTTACTTCGGGAATTTGAGTTAGGAGCGCCCCGGAATTGCAATAACCAAATTTTTGTGAATAGCTGACCGAGGCGAGTGTAAGGCCGAGGGCCAGTAGAAAAAACTTCTTCATTTACAGAGTGTTAGAATGTTTGTTGAGATGTTGAGTATGCTTAGGGTTTAGAGGCTAGAGTTTAGAGTTGAG
>JACMMM010000441.1 GCA_014379065.1 Saprospiraceae bacterium | reverse complement strand
CGGGGAAGGAGGAATTTTAATGTCCAATATTCAACAAGGAATGTCCAAGGGAATATCCAAGGGAATATCCAATATCCAACAAGGAATTTCCAATGTCCAAGTAGGCTTCGCGCTTGGCCACTCACTGTGACCTCTCTGATTTCGGATCCCAACTAATTCCAAAAGCAGCGCCAACTTGGACATTGGAAATTCCTTGTTGGATATTGGATATTCCCTTTGACACTTACCTTCGCGCACCTTTTGGCCTAGGAGCAAGGTGTTTTGCTGCTCCTCCCCAAAAAATCACGATTAAAACATCACGTCGAAGCGTGACAATACCATCTCAAACTATTGATTTTCAATGACTATTGAACAAAACAAAGTAGTGGCAGTCCACTACACCCTCAACGAAGGGACAGCTGATGGACAACTTGTAGAATCCACCAATGGCGGCGAACCCCTCGCATTTATCTTTGGCGTGGGCAGCATGATCCCCGCTTTTGAAGCTAATTTGGCAGGACTGACCATCGGCGACACGTTTGCGTTTGGCATCCCAGCCGCCCAAGCCTATGGCGTATACGACGATACTGCACTTGTGGAGGTGCCCAAACAAATCTTCGAGCACGACGGCAAAATACCTGACGGCCTCCTTGAAGTTGGCAATGTGCTGCCCCTCCAAGACCAAGAAGGCAACCGCATGCAAGGTATGGTAGCATGGGTAGGTCTTGAAAAGGTGAAACTCGATTTCAACCACCCGATGGCAGGTGTAGACCTCTTTTTCACTGGCCATGTAGAATCGGTGCGCGATGCAGAACCCGCCGAAATCGCGCACGGGCATGTGCACGGTGCTGGCGGACATCATCACTAAATAATGATGGAGCACAACGAAGTACCCGAAGATAACGCTAGTCATTCTGTTGATATGTGGTCGCGCACCATCGTAGCACTTATGATAGGCATCCTGATCGGAGCAGTTGTTTCTTTGACGGGCCTGACTACTTTGGCGGACTATCTCATGCCGCTAATCATTGGTTTTGTTGTGTTCGTGCTATTCATGGCCGGGTTATCCTTTATACTCGTGCAGAACAAAGAAAAGGTACTGCACAAACTATTTGGCGTAAAAAATACTGACCTCAGTGATGTAAAGGACAACGCGCTTCACTTATTTATCAATTCCTGGAAAAAGGAATTCCCCGCTGCCAAAAAAAACTTCAATGCGCTTTTTACCAAAATTTTGGCTTGGTATGCCTGGATGAGTTTCCGTCGTTGGATTTTACTGGTATTCCAAATGCTTTTCATAGGTTTTGGAGGCGTACTCGGCACTATGCTCCTTTACAACCAGAACAAACTCCTCACCCAACAAAACCTCCTGCTCCAAAGCCAAAATTACCGCCTCGACCAGCAAACCTACCTTCAAGAAGCCGACCGACGCAGCTCGCTTATTTTCCTGATGGGCAATCTGCTGGACGCCATGGATCGAGAACTTAAAAGTGATGTGGGCCAACCCGGCGTTAGAGATCTTTCGCCTCAAATCATAGGACGTGTGGTGGCGCTGAGCAAAAGCCTCCGGCCTTACCGATATTTGGAAAGTGATTCGCTGGTGGCACGCGAACTCAGCCCTGAGCGGGGCCAACTCTTGGTGAGCATCGTAAACAGCCAGATTGACAACAGCTCGCTGCGCCGCATTTTCCAGTTCTCAGATTTTTCTTTTGCTGACCTAAAAGGCGTAGTGCTGTCCGGAGAGTTCCTCAGCGGCATTAACCTCCGCCGTGCAGACCTCGCGAACGCAACACTGGACGAAACGGACCTGAGCCGCGCTGACCTGAGCGGCGCCGACCTGAGTCAGGCCGTTTTGGCTCGCGCCAACCTGCGTGAAGCCCGATTCAGACAGTCCATCATGATCAATGCTTACCTGGAATCTGCTGACCTTACACAAGCAAGTTTTTATGAGGCAAAAATGCGGAGTGCGAATCTCGCTGGGGCCATGCTCCGGCAAACACATTTTACCAAAGCCGACCTTTCGGCAGCGAATCTTTTTGGCACTACAGTACTCCGCACAGGTTTCGACGAGGCAATTTTGGACAGTGTTCAGGTAAATAGTTACGAATGGCTCGCCAAGCTGCCGACCACGGGACAAGACAGCATTCGCGGCATGAATTACCTGATTTCCAATTACAAAGTGGATTCGGTAAGGACGAACTTGAGGGTGCAGTATTTGCTCCTCAAAAAGGGGAAAGAATGAGCCTAAATCACCTGATTCACTGCAAAAAACAGCACGAGGTAAATCCACAGCCCGTCGAGAAAATGCCAGTAGAGCGTGAGCAGTCGCAGGCTGAGGCGTTTTTCAGGGTCAGAAAAATAGACAAGTACCGTGACGGGGTCTATCATGTTCTTTTTGGCAGCACGATAGAATTGGAAAAGGAAAGGCAGCCCTGCCAAAACGTGGGCCAAATGGACGAATGAAATGACGTACAAAAAGCCTGTGGTGGTAGAGGTGCCCAGATGGATGTTTTGCCGAAAAAGCCACCACCATGCTACCGCCTGCATCACGGCAAAGAAAAGCGAGAGCCAAATGGTGATCTTGAGGTTTTGCTGATAACCAACCGTATCGTCAGCAAGATAGCAACGCTTGGAACGAATCATGGTCCAACTGCTGGCAAGGAGGATAACGGTGTTGAAGACAAACAAGATCGGCACTTGAACAGGCGGCACCTCATGGGTAACACGAATGTAAATATAGGCCGCCGTGAGGGCCAGAAACAAGAATGTCAAGCCGAACAAGAGGATGAACAGCATCACATTTTTTGGGTGGAAGAGGAATTCGTTTTGTTTATTATCCATATAAAACACTGCCTTGATCTTTCAAAAAGAAATCAGCCCAATGCCCAAAAGGGCCAATCCGATACCCACCCAATTGAGCCGCGACAGCCGCTCCCGAAACAGCGTTACTGCGCCGATGGTTGTAGCAACAATAATTCCTACATTCGCTACGGGGAATACAAATGAGCCTTCCAGACCGCTGCTCAATGCTAAAAGCATGAAAAGCATCGAGCCATAGTTGGGGACGCCCAAAATGACGCCCGCTACCACATTTTTCCACGAAAATTGAAGTCTGCCAGTTAACCATCCCACCACTGCAACGACCAAGCCTAACACGCCCGCCGTGCCAAAAATAGTGATGATAAAGGTCGGATCACTCATGTCGGCCAGCCCTTCGTTTTGAACCCGCACGAGTAACACTTCGAGCAGCCCGGCAAGAACCCAAGTGGCTATGGGTATCCAGAGCAAATTTTTAGGCTTATGTACCCCGGAACTCCGTTTCGGGGCAACTCGTTCGGGTGATATGGCCCCGGAACGGAGTGCCGGGGTACTTGGCCAATTGACCAAAACAATGGAAACCAGTGCAAACAATACGCCCAATATTTTTACCCAGCCTGCCGACTCATGATAAACCAAAATGGCAAAAGGCACGGTCATCAGAATGGACATTTTTTGCATGATTTGCCCAACGGTCACCCCAAAATAGCGCACCGTAAGGGCGGCCACGTTGAAACCGCTCACAAAAACCAGTCCCAAGACCAGCGCGTAAGGCATCCAAGGCGTACCAAAGTTTTCGGCTTGCACAGGAAAATGTCCAAGATGAATCCAGCCACAGCAAAAGCAGGTGAAATAATTGAAAACGATGGCCTGAAAGCCATCCACGCCAAAACGCGCAAAGAGTTTGAAAATGAAGCCCAGCAACACTGAGCAGGCCACCGTCAGCAAGAGAAAAAGCATAGTTTGCTCAAAATTGGAGGGTGAAGGTAGCGACTGTTTTTTAGCCGCTAATTGCACGAATTTACACGAATTATACTTGGTGCAAATTCGTGCAATTAGTGGCTGCCTCGGATCCATGAATATTTTCCAAAAAAACCTCCAAAAAACTTTGGTTAAATTCTACATTTGTGCGGACAGACACGCGTCTGTTTTAATCTCCACCTTTAGTTCATTTACCCGTTTTCTCATGGTTTTAGCTACTACACCTTTGGTTTCAGTAATCGGGCTTGATATTCTCAACGCTTGATCTGAGGCTGCGAACGGGGCTGTTTGGAGTTTATCTATTGAAAAGCAAAAGGATAGATTTCAAACAGCCCCTACCTTTACCCGCAAAAACCGTCCTTGTCCACCCTCAACCATACATTATTAAAGCTCGCCCGACTTCGCAGCCAGCCGGAGATATTTCATTCCATACAGGGTGAAGGGAAAAGCACAGGGATTCCATCTGTCTTTGTGCGCACTTCTCTTTGCAATCTCCACTGTATCTGGTGCGACACAGATTACACTTGGAATTGGGTGGGCACCCGATTCCCGCATAACAACGACACAAAACCGGGTTACCAAAAATTTATAAAAAAAGACTGGATCGCAGAATGTGAAGTGATTGCGGTGGCAGACACAGTGGCAGCCTTCCATTGCAAAAACGTCATCCTCACAGGCGGGGAACCCATGCTCCAGCAGCCTGCGCTTGCGTCGCTCATGGATGTATTGCGAACAAAATCAAGCGATTATCGCTTTGAAGTCGAAACCAATGGCACCCTCTCCCCTACCCCAGCGTTTGATGCAGCCATAGACCAGTACAACGTGTCGCCCAAATTGGAGAACAGTGCCAACCCGCGCCGTTTGCGTGAAAAACCCGCTGCATTGCGCTTTTTTGCGGCTTCGCCAAAAGCCAATTTCAAATTTGTGGTCGCCAAAAAAACTGACCTCGAAGAGGTTTTGGGCCTTTTGAAAACCTATGCCGTTGCCCCAGAAAAAGTATGGCTTATGCCCGAAGGGACTTCCGCACGTTTACTCGCCCAACGTCGAAAATGGCTCGTCGAAATTTGCAAAAACCATGGTTTCCGCTATTCTGACCGACTGCATGTGCAGATATGGGGCTCGAAGAAGGGAGTATAGGCAGGTGGCAGTGGCAGTAGGCCGCAGACACCTGCCGGAAAAGGTTTGAAAGGCAGCAGGGTTTCGTAAGTTTGCAACTAATCCCCATCACTTTATCACCTTATCACTTCATCACCAATCAATATGTCAGTCCAACTCAGCCAAGCCAAGCAGACCGCCCGAAAAATAGGCCGCCGCATCCTATGGGTCATCTTCGGCGTATTCTTTCTCTTTTGTATCGGCTACTTTGCTTACAGCCAACTTTCTTATTCTGACGGCTACAGATCGGGTCAATTGGTCAAAATATCGCGTCGTGGGGTGGTGTTCAAAACCCATGAGGGTACGCTCAACCTCTCGCCCAACGGCATGATGACTGCTTGGGAATTTTCTGTTAAAGATGCAAAGACCTCTACCCAATTGCAAGGGTTTGAAGGGAAACACGTCCGTGTCCATTATGAGCAACGTTACCAGACTTTCTTCTGGCAAGGAGAAACTGAGTACATCGTGGACCAGGTGGAGCTGGTGCAGTAGCGGTGGCAGTGGCAGTAGGCAGCAGCAGTTGGCAGGACTGTGCGCACTGCAAACTGCTACTGCCACTTTTTACTCCCGATACTTGCCGAACGCCCACCAGCCAGCAAGGCAAAACACCAGTGCAGCTAAAGCGGTGTATTGTACTCCAAGGGGGTTTTCTGAGCTTTTGCCAAAAAGCAGAAGCGAGGGGAAAATCAAATTGGCGAGCGAGATACCCACTTTCATTGTGAACGCACTTACGCCAAAAAACATGCCTGCCAACCGCTTCCCGCTTTCTCGTTCTTCGCGCTCCACCTCGTCGCCAATAATGGCATTGGGCAAAATCCCAAACGTGGCCAAAGGCCCGGCAGCCGCGACCGCCAACCCATACAGCAGCCATTCTTTGGGCAATGGGATGCTTTTCACAAAAGCCACCACGACGAAAATGGCCCCAAACACCAAATAGGCCGTCAGCATTGCGCGGCGTTTGCCCCATTTTTTCACCAACAGATTTATCGGAAAATAAAGCAGGAAACTCGCTAGAAAACTAATGAGCGAGAAAGTGAACGCCATGCTTTTGTCCAAACCCAGTAATAAGGTCGTGTAAAATCCTACGCCCAATTGAATAAACGTGAGCGCCAGCCAGTACAACAGGAACGAAACCAAAAACCAACGAAAATTGCGGTTACCAAACACGGCAGTCAGGGCTTGGCGAAGGCCGTGTTCGCTTGGCGCCTGGCGGGCATAGCGATTTTCGTTTAGAAAAATGGCGGGTATAAGCATGAAAATCAAGGCTATAGCGTGGAGCAACAGCACCGTGCTTTGAAAGGCCCGCACAGGCGTTTGTCCCATTTCCTCGAACACGCCTTGCAGCGCATAAGCACTATTCCCCAACACAAATCCCAATGCCCATGTAACCGACACAAGCGTACTGATAAGCAGGCGATCCGCTGGCGTATGGCCGAGTTCAGCCATGAGCGCGTTGTAGGGGATGACGTATAGGGCAAAAAAGAAATAGTACAGCGCAATGACAATGGCTAACCAAAGGAAGTTCGCCGCACTTTCTGAGGCATCTAGCGGGAAGAAAACCAAGGTAGCAAACAACGCAAAAGGCACTGCCCCCAAAAGCATGAACCAGCGCCGTTTGCCAAATGAAGACTGCTTCCGGTCGCTCCAATTGGCTACGAGCGGATCTACGATGCCATCCAGCACACGCCCGCCTGCGCTGAGAATTCCAATAAGTGTCAGCACTCCCAATACTGCGCCTTGAAATAAAAACGAAGGGAAAATTGGCGTACCCTGCTCCGGTGGCATGTAAAAATAGACCAGCAGATTGCCCACTGCAAAACTCGCCAGCGACCAGCCTAATTGACCCATGGCGTACAAAATCAGGGTGTCAAGCCCTGGGCGCAGCGGGAGCAAGGATTGTAAGGGCGGGGAATTTTGGGGGAGTCGTTTTGCCATTTGAATAATTTTATTGATCATTAAAACACCGAGCTCCCCGTCATCGTAGTAAACAATTCCAAAGCCTTCATCCCCAGTACTGAATTTCCTTTCTTGTTCAGTTCAGGACTCCAAACGGCGATACTGTACTGCCCAGGCAACAGGGCCGCGATACCACCGCCCACGCCACTCTTGCCCGGCAAACCCACGGCAAAAGTGAACTCGCCCGCTTCGTCGTAGAACCCACAGGTTTGCATCACGGCATTGAGCCGCTTGGTTTCGCTGGAGCTGAGCAGGCGTTCTCCGCTGTGCGGTTCTAGGCCGTGTTGGGAAAAAATCTGCATGGCGTTGGCGAGCTCAAAGCAGGTCATTTCAATCGAACATTGGTGAAAATACACATCGAGAACCTGCTCCACCTCGTTTTTCAGATTGCCAAAAGATTTTAGAAAATAAGCCAAGGCAAAGTTGCGGTAGCCCGTTTTTCGCTCCGATTCGGCCACCTGTTTGTTGAAATGAATGTCTTCTGTGCCCGCGAGTTGCCGCAAATAGCGCAGAATTTCTGCTTTGGGGTTTTCAAATTTTGAGACCAAAATATCGGTCACCACCAGTGCTCCGGCGTTGATGAGCGGATTGCGCGGAATGCCTTTTTCGTATTCCAATTGCATCAGCGAATTGAAGGCGTTGCCACTTGGCTCTACGCCTACGCGCTGCCACAGTTCCTCCCCGAGCAGGCCAAAAGCCTTGCTCAATGCAAAAACTTTGGAGATACTCTGGATCGAAAACTTGGTGCGGCTGTCGCCGAATTCATGGCTGATGCCATCATTTAGTTGAAGACAGAGACCAAATTGTCGGGGCGGCACTTTGCCGAGTTCTGGGATGTAATCGGCCACCTTGCCTTGCCCGTACAAGGGTTGCACCTCGGCAGCAAGGTCGCGGATTATTTTGGCGTAGTCCATGCGGCAAAACTACATTGATTGATTTGATTGATTCGATTGGGGGATTGATTCGATTGGGGGATTGATTCGATTGGCGCGATTGGTTTAAGGTTGGTTGGGAAATTTGCTGTACTACCTTTGCCCGTCAATATTTTACCACAATCGCCCCAATCGAATCAATCGAATCAATCGAATCAATTCCACTCATGCTGCTTCAAGGAATCATTCTTGGCATTTCGCTCAGTTTTTTAGTGGGCCCTTTGATGTTTGCCATTGTGGAGGCGGGCATTGCACAGGGTTTTCGGGCGGGCGTGGCCGTGGCTGCTGGCATTTGGGCGAGCGATTTCCTGTATGTGCTGCTCGCTTTTTTTGGGGTTGACGCGATGGAGGCATTGGTGGCGCTGCCGCATTTCAGAATGTGGGCAGGCCTGGCCGGTGGATTGCTGCTGGCAGGGTTTGGTGGAGCAATTATCTGGAAAGTGCGAAATCCGACTCAGATTCCGGGAAGTTTAAAACATGACACTTGGGCTGAAACCGCAAATCACAACACCTACCTTTGGTGGTGGGCACGTGGCTTCTTATTAAACACAGTAAACCCTGGCACGGTGTTTTTCTGGCTTGGCATTGTCACAGCGGTAGTGGTGCCCAGTGGTTGGAGCCGACACGAAATGCTGATTTTTTTTGGGGGAATGCTCACCACATTGGTTTTCACGGACACGCTGAAGGCTTGGGCTGCGAAGAAGCTAGGGCAGTTTCTCACACCAGCGCACATACGGAAAATCCAGCGGGGACT
>JACMMM010000440.1 GCA_014379065.1 Saprospiraceae bacterium | reverse complement strand
TTGGTATTGGCTAGACCAGCGGCGACGCTGGCCCATCCGCTTCCCTCAAAGCGATACACGTCGCCAACAGGGAAACAAGTGCCATAACCATGTGCCCCGGCGAACAAGGTGCCTCCCGGGGCCACCGTCAGGTCGCGAATGGGAACTAGAATGCCACAGGTAGAAAAAAGCCCTATATTGATACTGTTCCAACCCGTTCCATTCCATTTTTTGACGCCACCTTGCTCCGTAGCTGCTACAAGTTGACCGCTGGTATCGAATACCAGGTCGTTGATACGCCCCGTCATAATAGTGTTGCCACCAAGCCCAGTCCAGTTTTGCCCATTGTCCATTGAGTGGAACACACCTTTAGAATTGGAGCCGAGGTACAATTCGCCATTGGGCCCTTTTAGCAGTGATCGGATGGTGCCCATAGGGCCGGGCAGATTGAAAAAATTTTGCGCACCAAGTGCAAATGGGAACAATAAAATGGCCCACAGCAGGGTAGGGCGGGGTTTGAGAAGTTTGTTTTTCATCGTGGATTAAATTTTTTTTATCCTTGGTTCAAAGGACGGGATTTTAAAAACAACAGGCCCGACCAAGTACATGGACGAACCCGTTGTTTCTGTTCTCCTTTAATTCATTTCAATAACCTTTATGCACCTAGTCATTAAAATGCCGTCATCACATTCGCCTGCTACCACGCAAGCGATGCCAATGCCTCTTAAAAAATCTTTTTGTTACATTATCAGATCATTTAAAAAGTGTGTGAGTTGTCCAGTACGAGCGGACGAGCAAAGGGGTTGCGCAAAGCTGTTCCTTCCTATTTCCAAACTCCTACCCCCAAGCGCTTAACCCCTTTTTTATTGGACAATACGATTTGATAATGCCCTGCTGGCAATTTACTCAACCCCTTGATTTTCAAGGTTGAAATCTCCCTTGCAAAGATTTCGGGTATTATCGCCGCTATTTTCTGCCCCAAATCATTTCTCAGTTCAACGGAATCGCCGGGTTTGAAAAAATCGAAAGCGTAGGTAAAAGTCAGTTCGCCCCCAGCTCGGTTGAATCCAAACATGCCGCCATTGCCGCCTACCAATTCGCCCAGTTCAATCCAAGCCTGGGTCATTTCTGGAAGGCCGTATCCGCGCTCGTTGTCAGGGTTTTCGGCTTGGTCGGAACTTGCAAAAACGGCTTCCAAGATTTCACTCGCCGTTTTTTCGGGGAACGCACTCCACAACGAGGCCAATGCGCCTGCCAACATCGGCGATGCCAGAGAAGTGCCGCTCGAAAGCCCGAGCGAAATCCCCACGTTGCCCGCCACCACGATCTGGTCGCCCGGCGCCACAAGGTCTGGTTTGATTCGGCCATCGCTTGTTGGGCCAAACGAACTGAAACTTGCCCTTGCTTCGTCGCTGCCAACTGCCCCTACTGCCACTATGCCGGGTGCATCTGCCGGGACGCCGATATAATGCCATTCACCATCGCCTTCATTGCCGGCTGCGTTGCAGATGATCATGCCTTTGGTGGCTGCAATGCTCGCGCCTCTGGAGCCAATAGCCGTGTGCCCGTTGAGTTCTAAATAGGTGTGACTCAGTTTGTTGTCATTGAAACTGGTATATCCCAACGATGCATTGATAATGTCTATCCCCACGCTGTCGGCCCATTCCGCGCCGGCGATCCAATTGGCTTCTTCGATGGGGAATTCACCGCCGGTATCTTCTGTTTTTATCAAGAAATACGTTGCATCCGGGGCGGTGCCGACGAAGTATCGGGGCAGGTTCGCGGCCATCACAGACAGTACAGAAGTCCCGTGTTGCGCCGCTTCAAACACCCCGGCATCGCGTTCCACAAAATCCCAGCCAGGGATAAGTCGCCCCTGCAAGGCCACACTGTCGAACATCGGAATGGTGTCGGCATTGGTAAACCCACCATCCATTACAGCTACCCAGATACCTGCACCGCGATGCCCTGCCAATTGCAGCACAGAAATACCGAGCAATTGGTTTTGTTGACCTGCATAGCCCCAAATCGGAATGTCGTCGCCCAGTATAGCGGGATCTGATTTCAGGGGCTCGCGGTTTTTCATTGGCCGGTTGGGCGGGTTGCGGTATTTCAGGTGCGGGCCGAGGTAGCGCACGGATTGCACGAAAGGCAAGGATTCGAGATTTTTAGCTGAAGCTGAATCGGCCATAACGGCGGCGGCATTGAGCCAGCGCGAGGTGTTGTGGATTTGTACGCCCTTGATTTTCAATTGTTCAAGATAGCCAGGGTTGACGGGCAAATCATTTTCCACCACTTCGATGCTCGCGCGGGCGCGTCGTTCGAGTGCGCGTCCGGAAAGGTATTCTGCGGGACGACATATACAGTAGGGAGAGTTGGCTTTGTCGCGGAATTCGACCCAGTATTTGTTGATTTTTTGGCAAAACGCAGTTTGCTGGAAGAGCAGATAAAAGAGGATGAACAAGAGTTTTTGCATAATTCAAGCGGTAACCAAGGTGGTGTGCAATTTTAAAGCACGAAGAAACGACAGGCTGCTACTTTTGACCCTCATTTCCGTGAACTTCCCGAAAGTTTTATCCCGAAGAAATCGGGGTTGGTAAGTTCGTAGCAACCAAATTCCACACTTTGCCATTTCAAAATTCCAATCCCCAATCTTCAGGTTCTGGCACGGTTTCTTTTTCTATTATCACAGTGGTGTATAATGGAGAAGCCCTTTTATCTGGCACCATGGAAAGCGTACTCCAACAAACCTACCCCCACATCGAGTACATCGTGGTAGACGGCGCCTCAAAGGATAATTCTCTGAAAATCATCCAAGAATACGCCAACAAAATGCCCCACCTGCGCTGGATTTCAGAGCCAGATCGCGGGCTTTACGATGCCATGAACAAGGGCCTGCGCATGGCCACCGGCGATTTCGTGCAATTTCTCAATGCGGGCGATTGGCTTTATGCGCCCGATACCTTGGCAAAAATGGCCGCGTTGGTGACCCCTCGCACGGGAGTATTGTACGGCGAAACCATGCTTGTAGACGATGCCCGCGCCCCGCATGGTACTATGAGCGAACTCAGCACCCGTCAGTGCCCAGCACATTTAGATTGGAAAAAATACCTTGGCGGGATGCTTGTAGTACATCAGTCTTTCGTGCCTCGCCGTTCGCTTGCGCCAGAATACCGGGCCGCTGCCGAGCTTTGCGCCGATTACGATTGGTGCATCGAAATCCTTAAAAAGAGCCAGGAAAATATCCATGTTGGCGGCATTGTCACCGATTACCTGATGGGAGGCCTTTCCAAAAAACGCCACCAACAAAGCCTGCGCAATCGTTTCGACGTGATGCGTAACCATTTTGGGATTTTACCGACGCTTGGGGCGCACGTTTGGGTGCTGATTCGGGCCGTGCTGCACCGCATACAACGGTGGGGGAAAGAGCAATATTGAAGAGAGGGTTGATAGGTTCAGCTCCAGTACCAAAAATTTGACTGCTTTTTAACCGCAAATTATTTGCTGGAGCCATACTTGGCAATACCTTTGTCTGGAAACTTAAAATACCCCAAAATGAAATTGCCAAAACACCTCTTTGCGATTTTTTGCTTTTTCGCATCCGCCGCTTTATCGGCACAGTCAGGCACCGCTGCCGACAGCATTTTCAAAACCACCGGCTTTTATTTTTACACCGACCAGGACTTCTTTGTTGACAAATACAACGAGGATCGAAACTATACCATGGGCGTTAACCTCGGCATTTTTGGGCCGGTAGCCGACCAGAATTTTTTGGGCATGCCCTGGCTGCGCAAGAAAGTAGACAAGTTCTCAGGGGTAGACCAGCACCATTGCGCCAACAACCAATTTAATTTCCCCGGGTTCAGTGTTTTTGTTAGCGGATTTACGCCCTTAAACCTCGATACGCTCAACCCGATCATCGGCGACAGGCCCTACGCCTCTTTGGTCTGCCTCAGCTCAAGTTATGTTTCAGCCAACCGGTTAATGGGTTGGGCAGTCTTGTCCGAACTCAATGTGGGCATGTTGGGCTTGCAATTGGCCCCTGACTTTCAGATCAAAGTCCATGAGGAACACTGGTTGGGCTCTACGCGACCAACGCCCCGAGGCTGGCACAACCAAATTTCCAATGGTGGCGAGCCTACACTTATGTATCGGATTGGGTACAGAAAAAGGTTGCTCGAACAATTTTGGAAAGTGGAAAAATGGCCCAATGCAAAGCGTTTTCAGCTGATCGGAACCGCAGAAACCATGCTCGGATATTATACCAATGCTTCGGTGGGTGTAGAGGCAAAACTGGGTTTCTTTTCCAATAATTTTTGGGAAATGGCCTCCGGGACCAGTCTGGGTGGCAACCAGCAAGGCCAGGGTCAGCCGAAGATTAAATCGCCTTTTGTGGAAGCCTACCTCTATGCCGCGTTCAGACAACGCGTGGTGGGTTACAACGCCCTGTTGCAAGGACAATTCAGGCGCACCGCATATCGGATGGGTGCGTCAGATATCGAACGCCTGGTTGGGGAGTATGATTTGGGGATAGGGGCCAGAATCTGGAAAATAAACATTCAATTGGGTGTTATTTCCGGTCGCTCCCCGGAATATCGCGGCGATTATGCCAGACCTCATATCTGGGGCAGCTTCTTGTTGCGCGCGAGCTGGGACATGCGATTTAAATACACGGAAAGGGAATGTCCCGAAGAAAATGAATAAGGAACAAGTTATTATTCACCCGTTCCTGAACCTTTTAAATAACCCAAATTATGCCTGCATCCAACAGATATTACTATTATCAGGGAAAGAAACTGCAAATCGCCCCTGACACCAAAACCTCCTCCGTTTATTTTAAAAGCGGAGATATTCAGCCCTACATTGACGACAAAATTTCCCGATACCTCATCAGCTATTCCCCAAACGAGAAGTTGGCTACTTTCAATTTGTCTGCCATAAAATTGCGAAAGCTTCTTGGAGAAAAGCGTTCCGAGCTGGTTGTTCAGCCAGTTTACAATTACAAGCTGGATAGATTTGCCGGTCACGCACCCTTGATATTTAACAACCGTTATTTAATCAAGTTTGCCCCCTATGTTTCTTATGATGAGGTCGCTGATTTTTGTAAGCAGTATGCCACCGCTGTGATTCGAAGGTTTGAAGGGCTGTCCAACCTGTATCTGGTGGAATACTTGAATTCGGACACTCGTTTTATGCAAACCGTCAATGAGGTTTATGAAAAGAACAAAGAATTCGTGCTATACGCTCATCCAGATTTTGTGAACGGCATACGGAATGAAGCGCCCAATCTTTTTGATTTTCAAAAACCCGTATTAAACCAATTGAAGGTAATAGATGCCTGGAACAAACTTACTGCCCCCCTTACACCAGTCAAAGTAGCCGTGTTGGATGAGGGTATCCAAAAAACACACGCCGACCTGCTCGGAATGATGGCTACTGAGGTATTCGATTGTTACCCTAACGTGCTTCGCCCACTTAACAACAACAATTTTCACGGTACGGCCATTGCGGGTATTATTGGCGGAAAGCATCAGGAGCCCGTTAATGAGTTTGTACGCGGTGTTGCGCCCAATGCAAAACTGATAGACATACGTATTTCTGTAACGTTTCAGGGCGTACGAGAGAGTTCAAACTCCAAGGTGTTGGATGGTCTTCAGGCAGCGATCAACCGCGGCGCAAAAGTGATCAATATCAGTTGGTCGCATCCTTACGCTTCCGCGATCGAGGATAAAATAAATGAAGCGATCAATGTCCATAACATCGTGGTATGTTGCGCTGCAGGGAACTTCTTTCCTGGCGATCCAAGTAACACAGTAATGTTTCCGGCAGCTCTGGCGCTGGGCCCTACTTCAGGAGTGATTGCCGTAGGCGCCTGCAATGAGCTTAATAATCTCGTTGAATTAAGCCACGGTTTCGGATTTGGAAGCCGTCGTGGGCCAGAGCTTACGGTCTTGGCACCCGGTCATAAAGTGGTTACATTGAAAATGAGTACGCCAAAATATTTGGTTGATTTCAATGGCACCTCAGCGGCCACTGCTTATATATCGGGCATTGCCGCCTTATTGCTGGGCATAGACTCCAACCTAAAGCCTTTGGACATTAAAGGAATGTTGAGGAATAACTTGGGACCGGACCCCGTTATCGCCGATGCGCTGACCGCATCGGATAAAGCTTTCGCCTGATACCTTTTTCAGCAGAACTTTTTAGTCCGAAACAAAAATCCCTCCCGCGAATGCAGAGAGGGATTTTTGTTTAAGGGTCGAGGCAAATGTTGCTACTTAACGCAACACACTCATCTTCAGCACATTCCTTCCATCTCCGCTCTCCAGGGTCACAAAGTAGAGGCCATTGGCCAGACCTTCCGTGTGAAGTTCGTAATTGGATTCGCCTTGTGGGAAACTCAGGTTTTGCTGGAAAGAAACCGTGCGGCCCGCTGCATCGGTGATGCGTACCCCGGCCTCAAAGGCTTTTTCAGCATTGATCTTGAGGTTTGCACCATCGGCTGTTACGGGATTGGGCGAAAGTTGCCAAGCCGAGAGCCCTTCAATTTCGACAGTAGCCGAAATGGTAGATGTTTTAAAATTGCTAGCGCGTTCCGCAGCACATCCGACCAGATAATTGAACGGCTTAACGCGCCAATAGTACTTTTTGTTGGAGAGAAGACTGGTGAGTAATTTGCTTGTGCCCGTCTCGTAATAGGTTTGAGCATTTGCGGTACCGAAGTTAGGAATGACGTCCAATTCTACAAGATAATGGGTAGCGCCTGGAACGGCCTGCCATTCCAACAATACGTTGTTGTAATAGGGCGTAACGGCAGCGCTGTCAGGCGAAACAAGCAATTTTGCCGGAGTATTGATTGCTGTCGCAACAGGAGCAAAGGTATTATCCAGATAGTTGCGGCTCGGGCTAATCAGGTCGGCATTTATGATGTCTATTTGATCCTGGGTGAAAGCATAAGGCATACAACCATTGAAATAGCCCATAAAATTGTTCTCCATTGGATTCACCAAGGTGCCGAGTGGATCTTTTGCGCCGCCCGTGTAGCTGGAGCAACCAGGCCAGATAAGCCCAAAATTGTAATCGGGCGGCGTGTCGCAGATTTCGTCGGCGGCAGTGGCACAATTCGTGCCGTTTTGACGTTCAGTGGTAACACCGCCGCCATTGGGCGCGAGCACGGGAGCTATTGGCCAGCCTGCATCAGCAGCATCGAAAGGGTCGCTTTCATAGCCATAAAAGGTGTGCGGAAGGCTAAACAAATGACCCATTTCATGGGGCAAAGTGCTGTTCGGTTGATCCCCGTTAGTCTCTGTTTTTTTGGTCACAATCCAATCTTGTGACGGACTGTAATACGCCAAGGTTTCAGTCCCCGGTACTTGCACGTTTCCAGATACTGGCGTTAGCACCACATACACGTTCACGGCGTTGTGGTGACGGCGCAGGCTCATAATCAAGCTGTTTGTCTGGGTCTTATACACACCGTCGTTATTGATTGACTTGTCGAAAAGGCCATTCGTGGGGTGCGGGCTCAAGTAAAACTGTATGCCCACGGACAAGTAGGCAGCATTTAGTGCGCACAATTGTTCGAGCACTTTTATTTCTTTGTGCTTTCCGTTGCCGCTTACATCGCCCACAAGGTGGAAGTGGATGGGCACATATTTGATCTCACCACGATCTTGGGCAACAGCACGGAGTGCTTCCATCACGATTTTGTTTTCGCGAAGTTGTGGCAATAAATCAGCTTGGTCTTGCGCATTACCGCAAATTGGTTGCTGCAATTGTTGGCCAAAAGCAGACAAAATGGCCATAAAGGCAAAAAAGAGGACTAAAAACCCTTTTTTCATGGTGAAAATTATTTTTTTAATTAAAAATGGATGGGGAGTAAAAAGATGTGTAAACAGGTTCTGGGCGCAAAAATAAACAAAGCTCTCAGAAGCGGTTGTCCGCGAGTGGCAATTCGTCAGGTTTTTTACAACCTTTGCCCTTGTTGGGCATATCAATCTTGTCAAAAGGATTTGCCCGGCGAAGTCGTTTGTTCTTTTATCGAATAAATTAGATAGTGTAAGTATTTTGCTCGTTAACTTTGCAATAGTTCTGAAACCAAGTCCACCAAATCTTTGTTTCAGGATATAATTTTGCAAACCCCTCTTTTTCTTTAATCGCTTTCTAACGTCGAGCGTTGTGCTTGCTCAAATGCTGAAACCCATGACGACAATCAGATTTTTTTCCAAATACCTGTTTTCTACCACGCTGTTGTGTTTGTCCTCCTTTTTTGCGCAAGCGCAAGATTCGAGCGGGGTACACGCACGCCCCAAAAGTATTTTTGAGTTGCTAACTCAGAAAGAGGCCGTGAAAATGACTTTGGAAACAGATCTTACCACCATCATCGAGTTAAAAAAAACCAACCAATACTTCCCTGGCACCTTGCGCTCGGAGGACGGTAAAGTGTACAGGGTAGAAATGAAGCCGCGCGGCAAATTTCGCCGTAAAGTCTCGGTGTTCCCCCCCTTAAAATTGAAATTCAAAAAGAAAGATTTGGTGGCCGATGGCCTTGACACGCTCAACGAAATCAAACTCGTACTTCCTTGTTATGAAAGTGAATTAGGCGACGAACTCATTGTGCGCGAGTATCTTGCGTATCGCATGTTCGAACATCTGACCCCTGCAAGCATGCGTGCCCGCCTCATTCGGCTTACCATTCGCGACACCCATGTAGAGAAGGCCAGAAGGCCGATGTTTGCCATACTGCTCGAAGACGAGGAGGAACTGGTGTGCCGTTTACAAGGACAATTAAGCGAAGAGTATGGTATCCCAACCGATAGCCTTCAAACGAATCAGGCCGCAATCACTGTGATGTTCCAATATATGATTGGCAATACGGACTGGGAAATCTCCATGCTCCGCAATGTCCGTCTCGTGCGGACACCCGAGGCGGGGAAAATTCTAGCCGTTCCATACGATTTTGATTTTTCGGGACTTGTTAGTGCTCCCTACTCCAGCCCAAGTTCTGATTCAGGTCTCAAGACCGTGCGTGACCGATTTCTGATGAGCAATGGCCTTAATCCTGAATCGCTCAAAGGTGCCTTCACCACCTTGAGGTCCACCAAATCTGTATTTTATTCACTCTGCAAATCAAAATATCTCAGCAATGAGGCATCTGCGGACATGAACAGTTTTCTGCGCAGCTTCTTTGAGAAAGTAGAGGGCAAAAAGGACATGCCGAAACTCATAAAAATGGATTCTGATTGAGTGCCCGCCTTCGCCCTAAAGGGCTATGGCGGGTAAAATTATCTACCACTGGTAAAAGTAATAAATTGAGTAAAAAGTTACAAAGAGAATTCTACCTTTGCACCCGCAAAAAAACGCCCCCGGAGGAGTGCCAGAGTGGTTTAATGGAGCGGTCTTGAAAACCGTCGTACTGAAAGGTACCGGGAGTTCGAATCTCTCCTCCTCCGCTTCACCCGCCATAGCGCCGCCGCAAGGCGGTGCGAAGGCGGGTTCTTTTTTTTAGCCATAGCCCTTGCTTCGTTAATATTATTGTAGAGGTAAAGCCCTCCTTCGCCCTAAAGGGCTATGGCGGGTGAAGCGGGTAAAGGTTCTTTTTTTTATTTGAGTACCTTCGCCCCCGTTTCCATGAACCTCGCTTTAGACATTGGCAATACGCGACGCAAAATCGGACGCTTCACTGGAAGCCGTTTGCTGGAAAGCAAGGTGGTAACGGATTGGTCAACTGGCGATTTTTTGGACTACTGCAACCAAGCCGGTGTACGAAGCATCATGCTTTC
This sequence comes from Saprospiraceae bacterium, assembly GCA_014379065.1. Taxonomy (GTDB): domain Bacteria; phylum Bacteroidota; class Bacteroidia; order Chitinophagales; family Saprospiraceae; genus M3007. The sequence goes on along the minus strand of JACMMM010000440.1, from coordinate 541 downwards.
TTCAGTGGCCGCTCCAGATGAATCGCTGCACAAGACACTGGCGCAATACTTTGACTTGCTGGAGCTTACGCACGAAACGCCCCTGCCATTTGAAAACCAATATTCCACTCCGAACACTTTGGGCAAAGACCGTTTGGCAGCGGTGGCGGGTGCGCAAGCGTTGTTCCCCCGCCAACATTGCCTCGTGGTGGATTGTGGCACCTGCATCAAATACGATGTGCTGACGGAAACGGGCGAATATCTGGGCGGCAATATCGCGCCCGGGGCACAGATGCGAACCAGGGCGATGCATGAATTCACCGCGCGGCTGCCCGAAGTAGCCATGCAAATGCCCGCCGATTTCATCGGCCACAGCACGGAAACAGCTTTGCAAAACGGGGCATTTTTGGGAGCGGCGCTGGAGATTGGAAATTTTGTGGGGCTTTTTCAAAAACGGTTCAGCCCCCTGAATGTTATCTTGACCGGTGGAGATGCGGCATTCTTTCAGCCGTTTTTAAATGTTCAGAATTTAACACTTGAGCCCCATTTGACCTTGTACGGA
>JACMMM010000042.1 GCA_014379065.1 Saprospiraceae bacterium | reverse complement strand
GGCTGGATTTCGCCTACAACGGTCAGGCCGGTATTGAAAAAGCGCTCGAAACAGTGCCCGACCTGATCGTGAGCGACGTGATGATGCCCATCAAAGACGGCTTCGAGGTGGTGGAAACCCTGAAAAACGACGAACGCACAAGCCATATCCCCATCATCCTGCTCACCGCCAAGGCCGATGTGCAAAGCCGCCTGACCGGATTGCGCAGGGGCGCCGACGCCTACCTGTCCAAACCTTTTCATCAGGAAGAATTGCTGGTGACCCTGGAAAATCTGCTCGAATCGCGCCGGAAACTGCAATTGAAATACCAGCAACATGTACTGGCTGCGGAAGCGCCCACGATTCCCGAAGCAGACCCGGAAGACAGTTTCCTCCAAAAAGTCCGGGCAATCGTGGAAGCACACTACCCGGAAGAGGATTTCGGCCTTCCGCAACTCTGCCAGAAAATCGGCATGAGCCGCTCGCAGTTGTTCCGCAAAATGAAGGCCCTGACCGACATCGCGCCTTCCGACCTCATCCGCTCCCACCGGCTGAACAAGGCTAAAGCCTTACTGGAAAGTGGCGCCGCCAACGTGGCGGAAGCCGCCTGGCAAGTCGGGTTTAAAGACCCGTCTTATTTTTCAAAATTGTATCAGGAGGAATTTGGGGAAGCGCCAAGCGCAACGCGTAAATAGTTAGGATTTTTCAATCGCGAAATAAAACCTCCATAGTGAGGTCGTTTTGAACCAATGCTTGAGCATAGTCATTTTGAACAAGGCCGAAAGTGGTGATCATTGTCAGGAAAATGGCTTTGTTGGTAGCCGTTATTTCTTTAAAAAGGCCGATTTTATTGCGCAAAACGTCGGAATAGGCTTTGTCAATGGAGAATGGTTTAATAGAAAATTTCATCTCACAAAGGTTGATCACTTGATCGCGCCGGTCAATGACCAGATCGATCTGGGCTTTTTGGCCATCTTTTTCACCCATCCAGGCCGATGTTGCTGTTTGAACGCCGCTGATTCCCAAGGCTTGTTTTATCTGGTCGATATGCGCCAGACAAACCTGTTCAAAAGCATAACCACTCCAGGCTCTATACTCAGGGCTGTCCAGGCCACTTATCCAGTTTTGTGTATCGAGCGGACTCGTATTTCGAATGAATTTCAGATAAAATAATGAATAGAAATCAACCAATTGAAATATGGCGTTTTTTTCCTTTTTATCATAGGCCAGGTACTTTCTGATAAACCCGCTCTCTTCGAGTTCTTTCAAAATTTTTGTGGTGCTTCCACCGTCTGAAAGGGACGCTTTAAGCAACAGTTCTTCGCGGCTCATTCCTTTTGACTTTTTGGCCAGGGCCTCCACGACGGCTATATGTCTGTCTGCATTCCGGTAAAGCGAAGCGTATAGATTGTCAAATTCAGTTCGCAGAAATCCATCCTGCAAAAAACCAAGATCATTGATGTTCTGCGCAATGCTTTTACCTGTTTCCACTTGTTCGAGATAAAAAGGGATACCACCCGTGACCATGTACAACTGTACCAATTGGTACTGCCCATAACCAGCCGATTTCTGCTCAAAATACGCAGCACATTCGGCTAGTGTAAAGGACTCTAGCCGGATTCTATGTGTGACCCGGTTGTGCAGTCCGCCCCGGTTGTTAATCAGGTTGTGGAGCATCCAGGATGCTGCCGAGCCGCAAACGATCAGCAAAATATCCCGGCGGGCGCTGGCCCAGCTGTTCCAAAAATGTTCCAATGCTGAAACAAATCCCGATTGGGGTGTATCGAACCAGGGCAACTCATCCAAAAAAATGACTTTTTGACCCTCTGGCAGCGATTCTAACCAAATGCTTAACTGCTGAAACGCCCAGAACCAGTCTTTGGGAAAAGGTATTACGGTGCCTGGTGGCATCAGCCTTGAAAAAGCAGCATAGAAATTGGTCAGTTGTTTTTTCAGCCCGCCCTTTCCAAGGCCAGTCAGTTGAAAAGTAAACTGATTATCGAAAGCACTTCTGATCAGAAACGTTTTCCCCACCCGTCTTCTGCCCAAAACGGCTACAAAGGAGGAGCTGTCCTTTTGTTTAAGACTATGCAACAGCTTGAGTTCTCTCTGTCGGCCAATGATGCTGTTTTTCATAAAAAATAGCGCAAGTGAGCGACAAATATACGAAAATGCATGATTCCGCGTATTTGTTTTTTTCTTTTGAGCGGCAAGTACAATAATTATGGATTTTCCGCTGTGTTGCTATAGAAAAGGGGTTTGAAGCCAACCCCAAAAAACATTCTACAACACCCAGGATAGCGTGCTAAATGTGCCTATTGTTACCCACATTTAGCACACAATAACGGGTTTTTAGAAATAAATACTTTTTAGTTCGTTCTTTTCAAATGCCTGCTTGACACTACCGGTACTTTATTTCAACATCTCCTCTTAGATACAACCTGCAAACACCTGAAAATCAATACTTTATCTAACGGGTAATTTCGTGCCATGCAACGAAATTACCCGTTTTTTTTGCCCCTACGAAACCGGATTACCGGTTTTTGAAACGCAATTACCCGGCCTGGCTAAGGGCCTACCCGCACCTTTGTTGCAGTTCCGGAAGAAACCCGTTACGGCTAACATCCACACTAAAAACGCCAACAATGAAAAACGCAATCATCTTTTTCTCCATTACAATCGCCCTTCTTTCCGGATTCCAGACTCCACTTCGGGCCCAAAAGACGGCCACCTGGAAAGGCGGCAGCCCCGGTAAACCCTCCGAATGGCATTGCGCCGCCAATTGGAATGAAAACAGGGTTCCTAATGAATTCAGCCGGGTGATCATACCGGACGTTTCCACCAGCACTTTCAGCGAACCTATCTTGAACAATGGGGAGGTGGAAATCTGGAACATTGAAATTCAATCCGGCGCCGCACTTCATATCGGCAAAAACGCTCGCCTGACCGTCCAGGAACAAGAGGGTTATGAATTTGCGGTATGGGGCGAAGGGGTAATCCGGCAAGGAGCATGCCCGCGTAGCCTGGCTTTCGCAAACAAATAACATATCGCCATTTCCAAATTAAAACATACGCCCCTGCTGAAAAGCAATCCAATTTTACCGGACAAAAAACATTTAATGGCAACAAAAGGGGCCAGTATGTCCGCATTTACCTAAACCAAACCGGCATTTTGAGCCTTGCTGAAGTGATCGTAAATGGCAAGTTGGTGAATCCGAAGCTGGCCAATAGTGACGATAACGTAGCCCTGGGCAAACCGGCGCGTCAGTCGAGTAGTTGGGATTTCAGCTCTGCCAACAGGGCCAATGACGGCGATATCAATGGCCGTCAGGAAGGTGGTTCAATTAGTCACACCAACGGCGATAACCAACCTTACTGGGAAGTGGATTTGGGAAAAAAATACTTGATAGAAAAGGTGAAGGTGTATAATCGAACTGACGGTTACCAGGAACGGTTGAATAACTTCAATATTCTGGTAACCGACAAGGTAAAAGAGGATATGACAACCAATTATGAGCCGTTTGCAGAAAATGAAAAGAAATTTGACGGTCCGAGTAAAACGTTTAACAATAAAAAAATTGGCCGTTTCGTCCGGGTGGAATTGAATGATCAAAACTTTCTGCATATGGGAGAATTACAGGTTTTTGGAAGCGAAGCAGGCGATATTAATATCGGCGCATCAAGTGCGAATGTGATATATAAAGTAAGTGTTTTCAGGAATCTGTCGGATACAGAAAATGATGTTGAATCAAAAGTGGCCAAAAGCATTGAGGAAGGGATGGATTTCAGCCGGACGGCTGGTACATCGCATAAAGATTATTGGTCTTTATCTGCTACAGCCAAGGTTAGTGCAAAGTATGGCGTTGTAGATTTTGAAGCCTCTGTTACTGCCGGCGGCGGCGGAGAAACCACCAACAGTTCCAGCAGCACGAACTCGAATAGCATGAAAGAGTCCACAGTGGAAGAAACGACGAGCTGGCAAAAGGTTGCCGGGAAATCAGTGCGCTATGAGTTTCACAAATTTGTGATCAATCAGTCCCCCATACACTACAAATTAAACGGAGAAGATTATTCGTGGTTTAGAATAGACGAAGGCGCCCAGGCTGCGGGGGATATTACGGTATTGGTGATACCAGCGGCGCTCAATGAACAATTCAAAATGACGAATGACAACTAGATGGGGGGTGATGAGTTTGAAAATGTCATGGCAAAATGGGGCAATTACAAGCGCCCCCAATAAGCCAACACGCTCCTTGTGAAGAAGGTGGTGGTGGAATAACACGAACCCCAAAAAACATTGATAGCATTTTGGCCTCTGTTCATCTTCGGATGGACAGGGGCCTTTTGGTGAAGCGCAGCTATTTCGGCGTTCGACATATGGCCCTGGCCGAGTTAAGTGTTTCCCGCTGTTTTGAATGGCGTAAGTACTTGTCCGGATATTTTTCTCCCAACCACTTACCTTTGGCGCATAAGCTGCAATAAATGGTCAATACAATGCGCATGATGGAGTGGCTGGCTCCTTCAAACCCTTGCCGTCAGTTTGACGGCAACGAGCGTTTGTTTCAAGCCTTGCAAACATTAAACAACACGGCGATCCTTTGCGTACAAACCAGGGCCATGCCCTCGGCACGCAAATTCGCGCAGCAGTACGGCCTGCCGCCCGACAGCGCAGACGAGGTGCTGAACCAGAGTACGCTTATTTTTTTGCGAAAAATACAGGATGGCAGTTATCAGTTTCAAGGCCATGCCCCCTCCACCTATCTCGTGGAAATCATGCGGCGGGTGGCCCTGATGATGACCAGAACACAGCGAAAACCGCACGAAGCCCTTGAAAACTACCAAGATTTGCATGACCCGGATGTGGAGGCCGTCCAGCGGCAGCGCGAATCCTCCGACCTGGTGCGGCAGTTTTTGGCGCAAATGGGCGACCCTTGCGAAACGGTCATCCGGCTGCACCATATTGACGGTTACAGCGACGAGGAAGTGGTGCGACAAGGCTGGACCCGGTACACGACAACCGATTCACTCAAAATAAAACGCAGCGATTGCATGAAAAAACTGATACAAATAGCGCGACAATGGAGGAGCACAAACAATATTTGAGTGATAACGCCGACGAGGCCGAACGCCGCGCCGCTGCACAGGTGATGGAGGGTCTGGCCGGGCTTCGTCTCGAAGCCAGGGTGGGCGAAGTGGCCGCCGAACGGGCCGCTT
>JACMMM010000439.1 GCA_014379065.1 Saprospiraceae bacterium | reverse complement strand
GTATTTGCACTGCATGCGCGCAATTAGCCATGGCGAGACCTACGGCAGCCACGGCTTGCCTCTCATGGGTTCGGGTGACTGGAACGACGGCATGAACCTCGTTGGCGAGCACGGAATCGGGGAGAGCATCTGGCTTGGCTTCTTTTTCTACACAGTGCTCAATGCTTTCGCTCCAATTTCAGAAGCCATGTCAGATCAGGCATTTGCCGATCATTGTCGCTTGGAAGCCACCACCCTCCAAACGAACTTAGAGGCCAGCGGCTGGGATGGCAACTGGTACCGTCGCGCCTATTTTGACGATGGCACAGCGCTGGGCTCGGCCACGAACCAGGAGTGCAGGATCGACTCCATCGCTCAAAGTTGGTCGGTCTTGTCGGGCGCGGGCAACCCTACCCGATCGCAAATCGCTATGGAATCCCTGGACCAACATCTGGTGCGCCGCGACCATGGCCTGATTCAGTTGCTCGATCCGCCGTTTGACACCTCCGAAATGGAACCTGGTTACATCAAGGGTTACGTTCCCGGTGTACGAGAAAACGGAGGCCAGTACACGCACGCCGCAATCTGGGCAGCAATGGCCTTCGCACAATCCGGCGACCCAACTCGCGCCTGGGAATTGACCGAAATGATCAATCCAATAAAGCACGCACTCAACCCAACTCAAGTTGCGGTCTACGCCGTGGAACCCTACGTGTTAGCAGCCGACGTGTATGGGGTGGCACCCCACACCGGACGCGGTGGTTGGACCTGGTACACTGGCTCTGCCGGTTGGATGTATCGGCTCATAATGGAATCACTGCTCGGCCTTCGTCTCGAAGGAGCCGGTCTTCATTTTGATGCATGCCTGCCATCTGACTGGACTGACTTTACCGTTCACTACCGATTTGGCGAGACAAAGTACACTATTTATCTCATTGTTCAATCTCGGGGCAATCCTGAAGGACTTATCGTTGATGGCGTCCACATCGACGGAAAAGTAATTCCTCTGGTGGACGATGGCAAAGATCACAAGGTAGTTTTGAAGGTTTTCAGTAGTGCCCTACGTGCTACTTCAGCACCTCCGCGACAAGGTTCTTGAAATCTTGCACCAGGCTCGCTGTGCTAAAGCTTAGAGTTACCGTGTTGGCTTCCCCGATTTCAATCCTTGTGGCGCGCGCTTCAAGCACTCTTCAAGTTTGAATTTCGATGAGTACATTGCCTTTTTTGTGCCAGCTTTCTACATAGGCATGCGCCTCGGAAATCTGCGCAAGCGGATACGATCTATCAATCACTGGCTTCAACATGCCTTTTTCGAATATTTCATTCAGCAGGATCAAGTCTTTTTGCGCAAATTGTGGGGAGCCTTGTCGTACTGAAATGTAGCGACCACCCTCAGAAAGTACCTTCTTGCATTGAGTTTCGTGGCCCTTGCCTTTCCGTGCCCCCGCCGGTACTGCGTCAAAAATTACATCGTAGATAGTATTTCCGTGCAGATATTCGTCGTTTGAATAGTCTATTACTGAATCAGCGCCTATGCTTTTTACCATTTCGTGGTTTGCTTTGCTGCACACCCCGGTAACCTGCATTTCGTAGTACTTTGCCAGCTGAACGGCCGCAGATCCAACAGCCCCTGACGCCCCACATATGAGAATTTTCTTACCACGTTTGCCGATCACTTTTTTCAGATAAAACTGAGCTAATAGTCCTCCATATGGAATTGCGGCCGCTTCTAAATAGCTCATTTTGTTAGGTTTATTTGCGAGTAGTCCGGTCGCCGAAATACATTTGTATTCCGCGTAGGCTCCAAATCCAAAACGATCAAATCCAAGCACTTGGTCCCCAACTTTAAACTCGGTGACATTTTTTCCTGTTTCAACGATTTCACCGGAGAAAACCATTCCCAAGATGCCCTGCCTGGGCCTTCTAAATCCTAAGACTATCCCCATGAGTGGCTTTAAAATGGTTGATACATTAAAGCCCCTGATATAGCAGTCACTTGAGGTCACCGCGGTAGCATAGTTTTTTACCAATACCTGATTTTTTTTCGGAATTGGTCTGGCAACTTCTTGGATTTTCAACATTTCTGGGGATCCATACTTGGTGCACAGGGCAGCTTTCATTTTTGTTAATTTCCTTTTTTTCCCGAGGGACTATTATTGATTCCCTATCATCGGAACGAGTATTGATTGGGTTACACAAATTACGCTTCCGGATCTATGATATACACTACGGGAACCCCTTGGAGGCCCTGTATGACAGAGAATTCAAAAAAACTCTCCATGGCTTTGGCGTGGGC
>JACMMM010000438.1 GCA_014379065.1 Saprospiraceae bacterium | reverse complement strand
TTTCCAGACTAAATATTGCAAAAAAAGCACATGAAAAAGCTAGTCAAGCTGAAAGAGTTTCTCAAGGGCAGCTAAAAATAACTTTAAGAGACAGAATTAATCATGCAAGAAATCAAGTAGAAGAAACAAAACATCAATTGGATGAGTATAAGGAATCATATCCAAATAAGCCCCTTGACAGAAAAAATCATCTATTGAACTCAAAGTTAGAAAATTTTTTTAATGCTTACGAAACCGCCTGTATAATGTATTTCAAGGAAAATTTAAATAAAAGGGATTTTAGAGAGGAGTATAGGGAGGAAATTAGAGACTTAGTTGAGGCCGAAACATTTAGACGTTTCTTTGAACCAACAACTTCTAGGTATCAATCAATGATAAGAGTCTATAAAGAATGGGAAGAAAAAGGGTGAAAATATAGCCGATAATTTCACTATCGGAGCAGTAACAAAACCAGCGTTTTTGGAAATTCTTCGACTCACAGCGGAACATTCCCATGCTTCCTTTTCGGTCTCGCCACCGCCTTATTCTCCAACATTGCAAACGCTTTGATCAATTTCCGCCGCGTCTCACGGGGCTGAATCACCTCGTCAATAAATCCACGCGCAGCTGCCCGGTAGGGATTTGCAAACGTGTCGGCGTATTCCCTTTCTTTTTCTAAAAGTTTGGCTGCCGGGTCAGCCGCTGCATCAATTTCCTTCTTGAAAATGATCTCCGAAGCGCCCTTTGCGCCCATAACGGCGATTTCTGCGCCCGGCCAGGCAAAGTTCATGTCTGCTCCGATGTGCTTGGAATTCATCACATCATAGGCGCCTCCGTAGGCCTTGCGGGTGATGACCGTGATGCGCGGCACCGTGGCTTCGCTAAAGGCGTAGAGCAATTTTGCGCCGTTGGTAATAATCGCATTCCACTCCTGATCAGTGCCGGGCAAGAACCCAGGCACATCTTCCAGCACGAGGAGCGGAATGTTGAAACAATCGCAGAAACGCACAAAACGAGCTGCTTTTTTGGAAGAATTCACGTCCAACACGCCCGCAAGGTTCATGGGCTGATTCGCCACAATGCCAATACTTCGTCCAGCAAGTCGGGCAAAACCAACCACGATGTTCTCGGCAAACTGCTCGTGGATTTCAAAAAAAGACTCGGCATCCGCAATTCCCGCAATCACCTCTTTTATATCGTAGGGGTGGTTGGCATTTTCGGGTATGATGGTGCTGAGTTCGTCGCGGTACTCGTCGCCCAGTTCGTAGGGTAGGGTAGGGGCCTTGTCTTCGCAGTTTTGAGGAATATAGGAAAGGAGTTTTTTTAGTTTAAAAATGCAGTCCATGTCATTGGCTGCGGTCAGGTGGGTAACGCCACTTTTACTGGCATGGGTACTGGCGCCGCCCAGTTCTTCGCTCGTAACTTCCTCATTCGTAACGGTTTTTACCACGTTTGGTCCGGTTACGAACATGTACGAACTACCTTCCACCATCATGATAAAATCCGTCATGGCCGGACTGTACACCGCCCCACCTGCACAAGGCCCCATAATGGCCGAAATCTGTGGGATAACCCCGCTGGCCTGCACATTGCGGTAAAAAATATCGGCGTAACCTCCCAGCGAGTTCACGCCTTCCTGAATTCGCGCCCCGCCTGAATCGTTCAGCCCAATCAGCGGCGCGCCGTTTTTCACGGCCAAATCCATGACTTTGCAAATCTTCTCGGCATGTGTTTCCGAAAGCGAGCCGCCAAACACTGTGAAGTCCTGCGCAAACACATACACCAACCGCCCACCGATGGTGCCATAGCCCGTTAATACCCCGTCGCCGAGAAATTGTTGTTCGGCCATGCCAAAATCAGTGCTTCGATGCGTCACCAGCGCACCAATTTCTTCAAAACTGTTCTCGTCGAGCAGGAAATGCACCCGTTCGCGGGCTGTGAGCTTGCCTTTTTTGTGCTGGGCATCAATACGGTTCTGGCCGCCGCCAAGCTTTGCTTCGGCGAGCTTGGATTGAAGGATTTCTAATTTTTTATCCATGAGAATCGAGCATTTACCCCGGAACTCCGTTCCGTGATGACCCGGAACGGAGTTCCGGCGTACGGTTCGCGCAAAGATAAAAAAAGCGGGGGCTGTGGTGTTGCCACAGCCCCCGCTTAGTTATTATTCCAATAGTCACTAGGGTCAACAGTCAAGGGTCAACAGTCAACAGTCCAACGCCCAAACTACTGCTTCACAAAATTCAGCGAAACCGAATTGATGCAATATCGTAATCCCGTAGGCGGTGGCCCATCCGGGAAAACGTGGCCTTGGTGCCCGCCACAGCGTGCGCATTCCACCTCTTCGCGGTCCATGCCATAGCTGCTATCGGTTTTATCGGCGACACAGTCTTCGCTGATCGGCTTGTAAAAAGAAGGCCAGCCCGTGCCAGACTCAAATTTTGTTTCAGAAGCAAAAAGCGGTAGGCCACAACCTGCGCACACAAAAATCCCATGTTCGTGGTTGTCCACCAGATCGCCAGTGAACGCGCGTTCAGTGCCTTCTTTACGCAGGACGCGGAATTCATCTTCAGTGAGTTCGCGTTTCCAAGCGGACTCGCTTTTTTCGACTTTTACCAATTTTCCGTTTAAATATTGTGGAGGAACGATTGAATCGGTGGGGGCAGTAGCGGTAGCATTAACGGTGGTGGGCGAACCCGCCTCCGTTG
>JACMMM010000437.1 GCA_014379065.1 Saprospiraceae bacterium | reverse complement strand
TTGGAGCCGAAGCCTTATTCAAGTAAACGAATCAGAAAAGGTAGCAAAAGAATCTTTAGGGTTTGCCTACTACACGAATGAAAATGGAATTGGTTGGGCCACGGCTGGCGGCAAGGGTTTTTATGAATTTAAGAGCAAGGAATGGCGCATTTTCGAGGGCAAGTTGGATTCTGTGGATCGGGCTAATGCGCAGGCTTACTTGCAGACTTTGTACAATGATTTTTTGAACAAATAGGGTCGCCACGAATTGCACTAATTTTCACGAATCGTGAATAACTTAGTGAAAATTAGTGTAATTCGTGGCAACCCAAATTTCTGGCACGGTTTTAGAAATATATAAATCAGTGTGTAAGTATTGTTCTCAGAATTGAAAAAATTCTTAGGGCGCGGGAAAAGACCCGCGCCCTTTTTTTGTAGCCACCAAAATGTCACCGCTACGCGGTTTTGGTAGACGGCCAAAGGCTTAGAGGCTGCTAAATCAACTGCTTTTTATACTGAAAATATCCCTGCGCAAAGCGCAATGCTTCGCCAAGCGGCGTAGGCAGAATACCTCTTTTTCGTTGAACGCGATGCAGTCGAAAAAGTAATCGCCAATGCCAATAGAGGTCTCGATATGCTCGGAACATCCCGTGCGAAGGGTCATAAATGTGGGCGGGCTCTCCGAGTATCCCGTTGAGTTCCATGACTTTAAATTCTCCGCGCTGGAGAGCCTCCACAGAAGTACATTTCAGGTCGAAACGGGCATAATGAACGTCTGGTATCTGCCGGCAAATGGGTTCAAATGCCGCCAGCATTTCGGGCGTAATAAGGGAATTCCCATTCAAAAATTTGGTGCCGCGCGAGTGGTTGCCGATGGGCTCCAGTAAAACGGTTTCTCCAGGATCGGGGATTTTTCCCAAAACTGCCGGGAAATCACGCTCGAAACGCGGGACCTGAAAAGCCGAGCGAGCGTTTTGTGCCATTAATTGACGAACGCTTGAACGACCGTCGCCGCGCACGGAAAGGAATTCTTTGATGCAAACGGAACTGATGCCAAAAGTGCCGCCTTCCCCCGGAAAAACATGGTACAACACCGAGACCTCCACGGGCAGCGTGAGGAATTCCTGTAAGATAAATTTCACGGGCCAACGCGAGAGGTATTTGTGCAAAGCTTCCGGGTTTTCCACTTTTTTGACCAAAAAGCCTCGCTCGCCCACGTCAGGTTTTGCGATGAGCGGGAAAGGGATTCCCACCTGTTCGAGATCAGCCATCACTTTTTCAAATTCCTCTCCTCCCTCTATCTGAATGGTTTTCGGCAAGATTTCCGGCGGCAGCAATTTCAAAATATCCCATTTAGATTCGCCCATAGCGCCTCCCAATGGGATGGCGGGATTAACATTGGAAAAGAAAATCAAATGCCTTGCCCGCGCCGCAAACCACAGCCAAAAACCATAGACGGGTATGTTGGCGAGCCACCAAGGGTGGTATTCCCATTGGGTGAGGCGGGTGAAGAAGTGCATAAGTTAAGATTTACGATTTTGGAATGACGATTGGACATTCGCTGAGTGGATGTTTTTAGCCTGTTTCGAATCGGGATAATCGTAAATCCAAAATCGAAAATCCAAAATCCCCCTACCCTTTCCACCGCACAAACGCCTCCATCGCCTCATACTCCGCCAAGCCCAGCGCCCGGTACATCTGGGCTGTCTCCTGGTTTCGGTCTTCGGCACGTTGCCAGAATTCTCGGTTGTCGTCGCCGGGAAAAGGCGGGCGGTCTTTTTGGCTTTGGTGCATAAAGATGGCCTGACGTTTTTTGCGGAGTTGCTGCGGACTCATGGGCACGGCCATTTCGATTTCGGGAACCGCCCATTCGTGCCAGGCCCCGCGATACAACCAAAGCCAGCAATCCTTCATCCAATCGAGACTTTTCAATTGACGGAACGCTTCAAAAATCGCATCTAAACAAATACGGTGCGTACCGTGTGGGTCGGCCAAATCACCTGCTGCATACACCTGATGCGGTTTTATGCGCCCCAACAAGTCAGTGATGATTTGGATGTCTGCTTCGCCAAGCGGCATTTTTCGCCGTGCTCCGGTCTCGTAAAATGGCATATCGAGGAAGTGAATATGGTCGTCCGATAGTCCGGTGAACCGCGCTCCACCCCGTGCTTCGCCACGGCGAATGAGCGCTTTGATACTTCGCACCTCGGGAATGTCGAGTTCTGCAGCGCCTTTTTCCTTCAAAAACTGGATGACTTTCTGGTAAAGTTTGCGGTGCTCCTCTGTGAGCGTTTTTTGGGTTTCGCCAAATTCGAGCATGAACTCGGCGTAGCGTAAGGCATCAAAATCGTGGACAGCAATATTGCCGGAAGTCTGGTATGCCACATGCACCTCATGCCCTTGATCCACAAGGCGTTGAAAGGTGCCGCCCATCGAAATAACGTCGTCGTCGGGGTGTGGGCTGAACAGGATGACGCGTTTTCGGGCTGGTTCGGCGCGTTCGGGGCGATGCGAGTCGTCGGCATTGGGTTTGCCGCCCGGCCAACCCGTGATGGTGCGTTGCAAACGGTTAAAAATTCGGATGTTGAGCTCGTAGGAGTTGGCTTCTTCGATGAGCAGTTCGCTGAGGCCGTGTTCGTTGTAATCCTCGTCGGTGAGTTTGAGGATGGGTTTGCCCGTTTTTTGCGCCAGCCAAACGACGGCTTTGCAAATCAAATCGTCCGTCCAATTGCATATACCCGCCAGCCAGGGCGACTTCATTTTGGTCAATTCCTCCGCCGCGCCTTTGTCCAAAACGACCTTTGTATTCGGGTGTTTTTGCAAAAAAGAAGCGGGAACCGAATGGGTGATTTCGCCTTCGACGGCTTGCTGAATAATGTGGGCCTTGTGTTCCCCAAAAGCGAGCAAGTACACCGTGCGGGCCTTGAAAATACTGCCCACGCCCATCGTGATGGCACGGTAGGGCACGTCGTCTTCGCTTTGAAAATCCTTGACCGCGTCATGGCGTGTGAGGTGGTCGAGGCGCACCATTCGGGTGGGGGATGTTTCCCAAGCGCCGGGTTCGTTGAACCCTATATGTCCCGTGCGCCCGATGCCAAGTATCTGAATGTCAATGCCTCCGGCGAGATCAATCAGTTTTTCATAGCGCTCGCAATAGGCTGCCACATCTTCCATTGGCACCGTGCCGTCGGGGATGTGGATGTTCTCTGGAAGTATGTCAATGTGGTCAAAAAAGTACTCGTGCATGAAGCGCCAGTAGCTTTGCCTCGCTTCTTTTGCCATGGGGTAATACTCGTCGAGATTGAACGTCACCACATTTTGGAAACTCAGCCCATCCTCCTTGTGTAGCCACACGAGTTCTTCGTACACTTTTATGGGGGTGCTCCCAGTGGCGAGTCCCAGCACAATCTGTTCGCCGTCCTGTTGTTTTTGGTGGATGGCCAACGCGATGCTTCTTGCCACATGGCGGGAGGCTTCCAATGGTTCGTTCCAGATTTTTACCGGGAGTTTTTCGAACGATTTGAGTTCGTATTTCAGGTAACCTATGGATTCTTTTTCCTTGATTTTCATTGCGTTGAAAAATGTTCTAGGGCAAAGATAAAACTTGCTGCTGCGCCTCGCGACAACAATGGCACACGGATTAAACAGATTTAATGGATTGAGACAGATTTTCATTGATCGGTTTTAATCCCTTTAATCTGTCAAATCCGTGTGCCAACTATTACCAGGAAGAGACCAGAGCGTGTACTTTTGCCGCCTCAATATCTGAATATCCCCTGCCTACCGGCAGGCAGGCAATATCCTAGTTTCATGCTTGAATATTTACTCCGTCTTGGCGACAACACGCTCGTCCTTTCCCAGCGCCTCGGCGAATGGTGCGGTCACGGCCCCGTGCTGGAACAAGACATCGCATTGACCAACATAGCCCTCGATCTGCTTGGGCAAACCCGCATGTACCTTACATACGCAGCTGAAGTGGAAGGTAAAAGTCGCAGCGAAGATGACCTTGCTTACTTCCGCGACGCACCTCAATTTCGCAACTGCCTCCTCGTTGAACGTCCCAACGGCGATTTTGGGCAGACCCTCGTTCGGCAGTTTTTCTTCGATGTCTTTAATTTTTACCAACTCCAAGACCTGCGTCATAGCACCGACCAGCGTTTGGCCGACATTGCTGAAAAAGCCCTGAAGGAGGTGACCTACCACCTACGTTTTTCTTCAGAATGGGTTATTCGGCTTGGTGACGGCACGGAACTGAGCAGACAAAAAATGCAGTCGGCGGTGGATACGCTCTGGCCTTTTACCGGTGAATTAACCACGCCCGACGCGCTTGATCTCGAAATGGCCGAGCAAGGCATCGCACCTGATTTGCTGAAAACCAAAACTTTGTGGGAGAAAAAGGTGGCGGAAGTCCTCAAAGAAGCCACGCTCACATTGCCGACCAATACCTGGATGCAAAGCGGCGGAAAACAAGGGAAACACTCCGAACACCTGGGCTTCATGCTCGCGGAAATGCAGCATATACAGCGTACTTATCCGGGGAATATTTGGTGATTTTTCACACCGCGATATTTTTTAAAACACTAAGAAACTAAGATACACTAAGTCTAATTCGAGGTGTTAAACCACGGCCTCCTCCAATATCGTCAATCTCATCTTTTCCGCATCCAAT
>JACMMM010000436.1 GCA_014379065.1 Saprospiraceae bacterium | reverse complement strand
CGCAAAAATTGCCGCAATTCGGTGTCGTCTTCAATGAGCAGGAGCAAGGGGGACTGTTGACGGTTGACTGTTGACTGTTGACTATTGACTATTGACGGTTGACTGTTGACTATTGACGGTTGACTGTTGACTATTGACGGTTGACTTTTGACTATTGACGGTTGACTTTTGACAACAGGTGGAACACGAGGAAGCGATGCTGATTCCCCAAGTTTTGCCGGTTGGGCACTGGCGATTTCACAGGGCAGATGGACGATAAAAGTAGTGCCAACACCGAGGCTACTTTCCACCGAAATGCTGCCGCCCATCCGCTCTATCAGTTCTTTGGTGAGCGAAAGGCCGATGCCCGTTCCCCCCATTCCCCCCTTCAGGGGGGCTAGGGGGGCGGGGGCGGGGGCGGGACTTGGGTAGCTTGCCTGGTAAAAACGGTCGAATATATGGGGCAGGTCTTTATCTGAAATCCCGATACCCGTGTCCGCCACTACCATTCTAAAATTCTTCTTGGTAGCGCCGAAGGCTATGTCTTTTTCCAATTTTAAGTTCACCACGCCACCTTGGTCGGTGAATTTCAAGGCGTTGGACAGCAGGTTTGACACCACTTGTTCCCACTTTATTTCATCTAAAACAACGGGCGTCGCATCTTCTGGCAATTCAATGTTCAAAAGGATAGACCGCTGAAGCGCCAAAGGCTGAAATTGCTCCACCACAGCCTTAATAGTGCTGGCTGGGTTGCCGGGGCGAAGATCGAGCGGCATTTGCCCAGCTTCTAGTTTGGAAAGGTCGAGCAGTTGGTTCACGAATTGGAGCAGTCTTCGTGCGTTGTTTTCGATCAATTCGAGGCGATAGCGCTGGGCCTGATCTTTGGCTTCGGCCAGAAGTTGGCGGGCAGGTTCCAACAAGAGCGTGAGCGGAGTGCGGAATTCATGGGTGACGCTGCTAAAAAAATTGGATTTGAGTTTGTCTAACTCCGCCAATCGGACGGCTTCTCGATGTTCAAACTGGAGTTTGTTTTCCAAACGAATCTTGTTCATCTGAAAACGATAAAAAGTCCAAGCGCTCGATGCAAAAATCAAAAAGTAGAGCGAATACGCCCACCCAGTACGCCACCAAGGCGGGAGAATTCGGATTTTTAAACGCGCCGGAGTGCCATCCCACACACCGCGGCTGCCACCTGTAAGGACTTCAAATACATAATCGCCTGGGGCTAGGTGGGCGTAGGTGGCTGAGTTGGTGGTGGTTGGCTCCAAAAAATCTTTGTCAGTGCCTAGCAGGCGATACCGGAACTGGTTCATCCGGGGAGCAGAAAAATCCATGGCCGCAAACTCAAACGTCAGCTGATTTTGCTGATAATTCAGTTCGATCGTTTGTGTCTGTTCCATGCTTTTTCGCAAAACATCATCGCTGCGTTCAACGGGCAGGCCATTGATTTTCACGAGAGTTATAAGCACGGGCGGGGATTTGGCTGTGGCGTTCAACTCCGAGGGATAAAATGCGGTGACACCGTTCACCCCGCCAAAATACAAGCGTCCGTCGGCGGCGCTGGCAAAACTGAGCGTATTGAACTCGTTGTCTTGCAAGCCATCTACATCAAAAAAATTCTGAAAGATGCCCGTTTTTAAATTGAATTTGCAAAGGCCGCAATTGGTGCTCAACCAGATATTGCCTTCCGAATCAGGCAAAATGCCATAAACGACGTTATTGGGCAGACCTTCGGCGGTGGTAAATTGCTGGAACGCACCATTTTGCTTGTCAAGGCGATTGAGCCCGCCGCCTTTTGTGCCCACCCAAAGGTAACGTTGTGGTTGAAGCGGGTCATTGAGCAGGGCCAGCACGGAATTGCAATTCAGGGTCTGGCGGTCATTCGGGTTGTTTTTGTACAGGCTGAATTTCAATCCTTGACCCTCGGGTATTGCTTGTATCAATCCATGGGGTGTCCCGATCCATAAATGGCCAACATCATCCATGAGAATACCCAGGGATGCCTCGCGGAAACCCGTGGTTTCGCTGAAATCATAGGTGTCGAAATGGACTTTTGCAGGGTCGTATTTTGCCACTTCTGCGTTGCAGCCCAGTATCCAAAAACAACCTGTTTTGTCTTCGTACAAGCGACTAAACATGCCAACGCCAATGGGGAGCTGGAAACGGACTTCTTCGGCAAGGCTTTGAGCGTTCAGCCGGATTAAAATCCCCTTTTGTTTGTCTTGTTTATGTTCACATAAAAGCCACAAGGCACCATCTTTCGCCTGTATGCAATCGTGTTGGAGCAGGCTGTTATCTGAAAAAAGAAGCTCTGAAGAAGGCTGGCGATCCTCGCGCAATCTTTGGAATGTTCCGCCCGGAAGCCAGACCCATACCCTCCCTTGCGCGTCGGAGAGCATACGGCGTGGGCTTTTACCTGCCAAATAGTGATGAAGTTGAGGGTTGCCCGGATTGTATTTGCGCAAACCGTAGCCATTGGTGCCGAT
>JACMMM010000435.1 GCA_014379065.1 Saprospiraceae bacterium | reverse complement strand
GCCTCACCGAGCTGGTCCTGTATGGCTCTTTTTTGGACAACGATTTTTTGCAAACTATCTATCGGATTGCCAGTTTGTGCCAAAAGCGCAAAGGGAAGGGCAGACAGGAGGAACAGTATCTTTTTCATCCTTGAATCGGTTTGTATTAAACGGCGTTCGCTCTGTAAACTTCCCGAAAGTTTTAAAATTCCGGGAAGTTCAGGTTGATTTTTTAAAAACAGGAAAATGAAGCATTCCATCCATGCCCAAAATTCCCAGCATCCGTGACCAATTCCCATCCATTCGTGACCAAATTGCGGCGGCAGGCTATCTGGCAAGGCCATATTTGAAGCAGTTTTTTACCAAACACTTTTTACAATGAAAAAGAATCTGCTTTTCCGGGCACTGCGTTTGCAGTTTGCCATCCTGATTGTTGTCTTGCTACTGCCTTGGGCTGGCAAAGCCCAGTGGCAAACCATGTCAGATCAACTTGACGACCCCTCAGTTCCGGCTTTTGTAAAGGCGATATGTGCCCCAAGAGCCAATGTGAAACTCATTGCTGAATTGTACGATCAGTATTACACGGCAGAGATCGCACCGAAAAAGGCCGCCCATAAGGCCAATCCAGTGACTGCTGGCAAAAAGTTCAAAAATGAGTACGAACACCTGTATAAAACCTGGCGAAGTCAAACTTCCAATTACATTACACCGGATGGTTTTGTTGATTTTTCCATGCAAGCTGAAGAAAACCGCAAAGAATTGATCGAACGCGTCCATCCCGAAGGCATTGCGTCCGACCGCGATGCGGAAAAATGGGCGCCCTTTGGACCAGCAGTCGTGTTTGATGAAAAAAGCGGCAAACCCATTTCCTGGCAAGCCAATGTTTTTGACATTGCCCGTTCGCGCCTCCATCCACATGTCATGTATGCGGCCACAGAATGCGGGGGCTTGTTCAGAAGTACGGATACTGGAGCAACCTGGAAACACATTGGCGACGACCAGAATTTCAGATGGGTACAAGCTGTAGCGGTGGGCGAAGCCGCAAACAACGGGATTGTATTCATCGGGGTACCAGGCAAGATCATGAGCTCAGGCGATGCGGGTGCAACCTGGAAGGAACATTTTATCCAAGCCTCCGGGGTGCCGGGAGATGTTATTCCAGCCAATTATCAGACTTATCAAATCATCCATTCCATACATGATGGAAACTATTTGTACGCTGCGACCAGCACCGGCCTGTTTATTTCGGATGATTTTGGGGACACTTGGAAAGACAATTTAGCGCTTAGCCTGTTTGGAGGTGGGCGGGTTACCTCCATTGCCGAGCATCCTACGAACCCCAATTATCTGTACTGTCTGTTGTATTTACCGTCTTCAAAATCAACGGTGTTTTGCCGCTCAGAAAACCAAGGGGCTAGCTGGGCCATTTTTAACGATGGCTGGTTTGATATTCCCACAGCAGATGAGGGTAAGCTCAATATCTGGGGTGGCCGGATTGTCGTGACGCCAGCTGCTCCGAATCGGGTGTACGTCATGCTCAATGAGGCGGGTTCCAGTGCTAGTGCCAACTTGAAATTGGATGGTTTCGTGGGAATCTACAGCAGCGACAATGCAGGCGTAAACTGGACCAGGAAAACCAATTACCTGGGCCGACCTTATAACCTAACAGACCGGCCGAATCTTGTCAGTTGGGGCCATAACGGATATGAACCGCTGCCCAATCAATACAAATACCATCAGGCAACGTCTCTCAACAATGCCATTTATGCTTCACAGATTGATGCGGACCACCTTTATGTCGGAGGGCTATCGATGTGGGAGTCAACCGATGGCGGCAGCACCTGGCAGGTAAGGGGAGGGTACAACGGGAACGTTCCACATGTTCACCCGGATATTCGGCGATTTATTGGCAGGGCTTCTTCGTCAACAACCGAAGAATTATTCTGGTGCAGCGATGGGGGCATCAACTACAGCAGCACCGGAGTGCTGGATGGGCATGAGGCCCGCAACCTGGGAATTTACGCCAACGAGCTCTGGGGTTTCGATATGGATAACCGTCAGCTGCTCTTCGGAGGAGGCTCGTATCACAACGGGAACAACGTTTGTAATGGACAATATGGCTTTAATGGAGCGGGCTGGAAACACGCTGGAGGTGGTGAGTCGGCAACTGGCTTTGCACAGTACGGTGCTGAACCAAGAATGTGGTTTGTGGACCAACCAAATTTGGGCACGGTGCTCCCGAACGATGCCAATGGCGCCATCACATCATATCCAAGCATCCTAGACCTGCCAAGTTGGAAGCCGAATCCAAGTCTTGACTATCGTCAAAATCGCGCTAGCCGCATCCTTTTTGACAAAAACAATCCCCGCATCCTATTTTGGGGGCATGACGGTAAATTTTGCCGCAGCGAGGATGATGGCAAAACAGGAAAAGTGTTGTTTGATTTTGGTCTCACAAAACGGATAGAGTGGTTCGAACAATCGCCTCTAAACGGGGATTATATGTACCTGAAAACGGAAGATACCCTTACAGGAAATTTCGGCTTTCATAGAAGCACCGACAGGGGGCGCAGCTGGACTACCGCGATACAAAGTTTGCCAAGCAACTTTATTTTTACCGTTGCTGGCGACCAATTTTTGTACCGCTCGGATGAAAACGCCACTGACCTCACAAAAATTCTGGTTTCAGGGGATGGGGGATCCAACTGGAATGCATTGATCGATCCGCAGTTGAACGGCCTAAAAATCATGTCCCTCCTTTCCATACCAAGTTCCAAATTTTGGCTGGTGGTCGCAACGGATAAAGGAGGTGTGTTCCGGTTTTCTGACACGGGTCTTGAAAACATTTCGAATGGTTTGTTTTCGGTGGTGGAGCCAGAACGTTTGTTATATTTATATTCAGAACAAGCACTGATTATGGGCACAAACGGACTTGGGGTTTGGGTGCGTCCTTGGGAAGATGGCAATGACGCTTTTTTGAACGCTCAATTCGCCAGCGACTACGACAAAAACTGGTGTGTGGGCAGTCCTGTCCATTTTTACAATCGCTCCAGCGATTCGAACAACTCAAATTACTCCTGGACTTTCTCTGGCGGTACTCCAAGCTCTTCTACTCAAGAAAACCCGGTCGTTACCTACGATACGCCAGGGACTTGGCCTGTATATCTGGATATTGTGGACCAAAGCTCGGGTTTTTCTGGTTTTACGGGTCTCGCGGGCTTTATTACGATAGTGCCAAGGGGAAATTATCCGATTGGCGAAACTTTTGAGGACGGCGTTCTGAGTGGAGAATGGTTGCTTACGGATGCCAACAACAATGGCAACAACTGGAAGGTTTCCAGCAATGCAGGTGGTTTTGGCAACAGCCAGCATAGTTTGTTTTTCGACAATTATAATGTGGACGAAGCGGGGTCGAAAGACGAGATCCGACCGTTCGGAGTGCATTTGATCAATTCGACTTCGGCTACATTAACCTTCGACGTGGCATACACCATGTTTTCAGGCGACCCGAATGCACGCGATTCTCTGGAAGTACTTGTGTCAAAAGATTGTGGGAAAACCTTTACCCGGGTGTTCCTGAATGGAGGAGAAGGACTGTCTACAGCACCGCCAGCAGGAGTTCAGTTCACGCCAATGGCCAATCAATGGCAACAAAAAACGGTCAACCTCGCAGCTTTTTTAGGCCAATATGATGTGCTGCTTGCATTTAGAAATATTGGACACTACGGCAACAGCCTGTTCCTCGACAACATCAACGTTACGGGTATGCTCGTTGGAACTGACGAGGAGATTATTGAGCAGTCGCTCCTCGTTTCACCCAATCCCAATGCCGGGCAGTTTCGGGTTAGGTTTGATGTGCCTAAAACACTGGACGGGACACTGAGCCTGACAGATCCGCTTGGGCGTGAAGTGTATCGGAATGAAATACACGGAGTTGGCGGTAAATTTGAAGAACAGATCAAGGTTGAAAACCTTTCTTCCGGACTTTACCTGCTTCGGGTGCAAGGCGAATCAGTTGAGATTGTGCACAAAATTTTGATACAGAAATAGAAGAAGTTTGGTAAAAACAGACACGTTCCCGGCGGCTCCATATAATGGGGTCGTCGGGTTTTTTTATATAAAAAACGAAGCCCGGTCGTGGGTGACCGGGCTTCCAGCCTTGATTGTGGCTGTGAGTGTCAGGGTTACCCCTGGAAATTTGCTTTTTTGAAACCGTTTACAAATCAGTCAATCTTATGTGTTGTATGGTGGATGTTCTTTCTTTATGACGTAATAGTTGTCGTTTGAGGGTGTCGGCGGAGGCTGTGACAGCGGATTCGAAAGATCGG
>JACMMM010000434.1 GCA_014379065.1 Saprospiraceae bacterium | reverse complement strand
TGTGCGAATAGTGGGGCTCTTTAATCAAAAAGATAGGCCGTATGGGCGGAAAGGAATCAGATGAAAGTAACAAGTTATTATTCACCCGTTCCTGAGCTTTTTATCCTGCCACCCCCGTAAAAATACTTGTTTTGCAAAACGGGCATTTCTGCGCTTAAAAGTGCGCTCATGATGCGTTGACCTTTGCTCCCATCATTTACACATTTTAATCGCTTCATTTATGCAACGCTCTGTTTTTACGACATTCCTTTTCGCGCGTTTTGCGCGTTCTCCACTCATTTAATGCACATACCAAAGTTTGCTCCATGATGAATTGAGCAAATGCAGCAGGCATTTGTCATGCCTGATATGTTCCAGGAATTCAGATTCCTTAATCCTTTTAATCCATCTTCACAATAGGTTCTTCTTTTCATTTCTTGCTTTTTTCACTCATTTTAAATACTTTTTACAATGAAAAGACCACCTATTGTCACGACTCGTGACGCACGCTTGTCCCTCTGGACTTCCATTGCGGAATCCCTGTTAAAGAAGAAGTACCCCGACCTGTCCATCAGCGAAATCAGGGATTTGCCGCAAATGCAGGGAGTCTATGCGCATGTTGCCGAAGCTGCAGGGAAACCTGTGACAGACCTCAGTACGGAGGAGAAAAAGCAGCAAACCATGTCGAAAGAAATGTACGACGGGGTATCCACGATGCAGCTGAATGTGAGCAAAGACCTTGAAAACATCTGGAACCTATTGAAGGAATTGGCCAATGTAGCCACGGGAAATCAAAGCTACAGCGATATGCTGACTGACTACGGGATCAGACTTTACAGCGACGAAGATTATGCTAACTGGGCAGCCGTAGCGGTAAACTGGGTGGTAGCCATCAATGCGAAAGAATGGAACAATGACTCCTTTTGGCAGAAAGTCTGGCAGGATATCAAAGACGCGGGAACATTTGGGGCCGAATACGTGGTGCCTTGGATTGGCCAAGCCTCCGATACTGCTGTTCAGCAATACCTCTCCTATCGCCCATGGCACAATTCCGGACAGGGTCAAAATTATTCGATGATTCCCTGGACGCTCCCGAACAACGCAAAAGTGGTCATGCTCGGTGACTGGGGCACCAGTCTCGATGATGCCAAACAATTGCTCAAAGCTATTTGGGCCCAGGAAAGCCCCAACGCTTTTATCCACCTGGGCGACATTTACTATTCAGGCACCCAGGAAGAATGTCAGGACAACTTTTTGAGCGTTTTCACCGAGGTCGCTTCGGAATTGGGCAAGACAATGGTGCCGATATTTACCATGCCAGGTAACCACGAGTATTACAGTTTCGGCAACGGTTTCTTTTGGCTTGTTGACCACCTCAACAGCTCCTCATCGCAAAAACAGCCGGCGAGTTATTTCTGTGTAAAAACTGCGGACAGCAAGTGGCAATTCCTGGGCATGGATACAGGCCAGGACGATAACAATCCGATCGTGACGGCGATTGATTCCTTCGCGCCGAAATTGATGGGCGACCGCGACAGCGACGGCGAACTTGCATGGCATGTGAACAAGCTGCAGAATTTTTCGGGCAACACCATCCTCCTTTCGCACCACCAATTGTTTAGCCGCAATGCGGTGATTGACAAAAAGGTGACGCCTTATTTCAGTCGCTACCTGCACAGTTATTTTTCCCCTTTTTTCAACAAAATCGCCGCATGGTTTTGGGGGCATGAGCACAGTTACGCCATCTATCAGGACGGGATTTACGGATTGGCCAAAGGACGGCTGCTGGGCAGCAGCAGTTATGAGGAAATGACCTCCGAAACGCCCTACGACAACAATTACCCGTTGGTTCCTTACGCTGGTTTCACCCAGCCCAATAATTCGGATGGCTATTACGATCACACCTGCGCGGTTTTTAATTTTACCAGAACCAATCCGAATGACTCCATTTCTGTAAACTATTATTCCTTCCCAAGCTGGGGTCAGAATGAATCCATGCCCTCTGGAGCGGCTTTGACACCAATTTACAGCGAGAACATCGGTGCTTCCACGATGAAATCGCAGACCTGGTCGGGCAACAACAAGATTTCCGACGGCAATCTTGAATGTAAAAACACGCCCGCTCTTTGTACCGACGGCACCAAAATCTATATGCTGTACCAGAACCCGGACGATGTGTTACATTTTTCCAATTTTGACCCGGCACTTACCAGCGTCCACGATCAAAGCATGGGCTACAGTACAGACCATTCGCCGTCCATTGCCTACGCAGGCCCAAGTACATGGTACGCTCTTTTCTCTGACAAAAGCGACAACAGCAAGTTGTCACTCATGATTTGCGATAACGGCAAATGGGGAAACGCCCAGCATGTAAAAGATGGAAACAACAATACCATCCAGGTTGGCAGTGGTATTTCATCGGTGATGTTTGACGGTGCGCTGTATGTATCGTTTATCCAGAACGGCACCGATAATGTGCGTGTCCTGAAATATGCTTCAGGTGCCTGGACCTATCTTACCCTTGCTGCAGCTCCCGCGGCTAATACCAATGGCCCGGGTCTTGGCGTATCTTTCGATATGATTTTCCTGCTTTACCCCGATAAAAACAATAACAACCACATCGCCTATCTGTACACCGATGGTTATGGAGACTGGTATAACGGAGGGCCGGTATGCAATACTGTTAGCAACAGTGATGCAGATATGGCTTATCCGAAAGCGTACGACAATATAAGTGTTGTCACGGAGGCTGATGGGACGCTAACGGCCTTTTATCGTGGTAAAAGCGATTCCATAAACTGGCTCACATTCAATTCAATCCAGCCTGCTGTGTGGTTCGGGGGGGTATCCCTGCCACGTATCGGCAGCGACAACGAGCCTCCTTTGACGTCGGAAAGCGCCGGAGCAGTAGGGCTTTCAGATGGTGTCTATCTATGCTTCAGAGGCAAATCTACCAACGATATCCGTTGGGTCCGGCGCACGGATTCATGATTTGACCGCCCTGAATCAGTTTGGACAGCTGCGTGGATAATAAAGGGTTGATGAAGGTCGAAAGGCTTTTGTCAACCTTTTTTATTTAGATCCATCAAGCCTTCCGGCATACCATCACGAGCTTTTTGTTTTCAGCGTCCGTGGCCGCAAAAAGGTAAACTTCCCCGCCGTCGGTCAGTCCAAGTTTTCGGCGTACTTGGTCGGGAGTGTCTGGGAAATTGCGGCAGGCAATATTCGCTTTTCCGCCGGGCACATGGACTTGAACAGCCTTTCTGTCGTACTTGCAAACTTGTTCGATGGCGAAACTTCGGGCGGGCAACTTCGGGCGAAACTCGGTGGAGGTGTACAAGTGTGTGTTTGCGTGGAGTTTTGACAAATCAAAGCGCTCGGCAAACGACCGAAATGCCCCGGCTTTCAAAACGGCGGGATTGGGTTCGTAGAGGAAATTTAGAGGCGTGGAGAAGTTGGCAACAGCAAGCTGTTCTTCCGCCCAAGAGAAAGTAAATGTTGTTGGTTGATCCTCAGACCTATAAGGCTTATCAAACTCTATAGGTCTCGATTCCAATGCCACGGCCACAATGGGAATTTGATCCATCGGAAGTGCTTCCCGTTCAAGCAGGTACAACACTTCCCGGCAGTCACCTTCTGAAGCCACAACCCAGATTTTGGAGACCTTTCCCAATTGCCCAGCAGCAAGTTTTAAGTCGAGCAGCGGGGCAGTTTTCAACAACACGCGCGGCGACTTTTCCAGCATTAAATCCTTGATTTTCAAAACATCTGGCGAGCAATCGGCCAATTGAAACACTTTGCCTTTGCGCTCGTCGCGGCGTGCGGGGTCGAGGTAGATGAGGTCGAAATGGTCGTCAGTTTTTTCTAGAAAATCCTCGGCAGTGCAGTGCTCGAAATGCACGTTGGTTGCTCCCAATTGAGCAAAATTATGTCGTGTCGCCGCGAGCAGTTCCGCGTTTTGCTCCACATAAGTCACTGATTCAAATTGCTGCGAAAAGAAAAACGAATCCACGCCCAGGCCTCCGGTGAGGTCGGCTATTTTTTTGCCGGAAAACAAACCTGCCTTGAATCTAGCGGTGCGCTCGGAAGACGCCTGTTCCAGCGAAATTGCCAGCGGAAACTCCATGCCAGGCCGATACCAAGTCGGGATTTTGGGGCGGATTTTCTGCAAGGCTTGCACCTGAGCTGATACTATAGATATTTGGATATTAGGATATTTTTTGGCGCTGAGCGCCAATTGGCGAGGGTCGTCGTCGCGGTGCTGCCAGATGAAATCTTGAAGGGGGGTGAGTGGCATGGGGCGAAGGTAGGAGTATGTTTAGGGTTGAGATTGTTTAGGGTTTGATTTGGCGGTCTTAACTGACCGGGTGACTGTCAGTCACCCGGTCAGTTAAGACCGCCAAATCAATGCTAATCTAATTATCACTTTTTGCCTAAACGAGCCAATTGCTCCTGCAACCAAATCCGTTCGGCCACAGAAGGCGTCTCGTCAAGTTGTTTCCGAAGTTTTTCTATGCGTTTGGGATTGCCCAAAATGCCCGTAGCGGTCATCCTGCGCAGCAAATCAATAAAGGCGTTGTTCATCAAGTACACGTTCTCGGCGAGGTTCTTTTTCCCTTGCCGGAAAATGAAGAGTTTGAAACTGTCCATCTTGCTGTCGAGCTGGTTCGAATCTGTTTCATAATAGATTTTCAATTCCAGTTTTCGGGCCATGAGGCCACTGAACAGGTTATCGGAACTGTCGCGCAGCAGATCGAGCGCGGTGTCGTATTCGCGCAGGTGATAATGGTAGTTTGCCAGATTGTAATTGAAAAATTCAGCAGGATTTGGTACGCCGACAATACGGTCTCTGCAATGGTCGAGCGCCTGTTTTACCCATTCAAATTCGCGACTAACCAAACCAGTTTGCACCATGTTGAGCAAAGTGGAGGCTTGAATCTGTCCAGTATC
Source organism: Saprospiraceae bacterium (assembly GCA_014379065.1). Lineage (GTDB taxonomy): Bacteria > Bacteroidota > Bacteroidia > Chitinophagales > Saprospiraceae > M3007. Next base: position 1,526 of record JACMMM010000434.1, on the reverse strand, counting down.
TTCGAAGAGCAGACCGCTTTCGAGCCCGGATTTGAAAAGGGTCATGAGCATGGGGGCATAAGATGTTTCGCCGCGATTATAACGCCAGGTGCAGTGGTTGCGGAGATAAGCAAGAAGGGTGCGAGAAACATGGCGGGGCAGCATTTCAGCATGACGTTGGAGCTCGTCGAGCACCTGTGCGATGGAATTTTGGTCGTAGTTTTCTGGAAAGCGGACAAATTCAAAACCCTTGCTCAATAAACGCAAAACAGGCTCCGCTTCCAGATCGGCAATAGCGAGAGCCGCCGGTATTTCATCTGCCAAAAGTTCGGCAAATGAATCCTCTACGTTTGATTTCCGACGCGAAAAAAAGAGGATATTCAGCAATTCTAACGCGAGTACCAAGTAGCCATTGTGTAAAGCGCGGATCGCTTCATTCAAATTTTCGTGGTCTTGGTTGTTATGGCGGAGATTGTCCAGCCGGCGGGTTTGCCACTCCAAAAGGAATCGTTCTGCCCAAAAAAGAGCATCGCGTACAGGGCGTTTGGATTGTTCCTCCCGAAGTTTTTCCAGAATGGTAGCAGCACGGTTGGGCAGATCGCGGTCTAGGAAAAATTCTGCGAGCCGTAGCGATTCCGGAGTGTTGAATAGTGCATCGGTGATTTGCGCAGCGAACTGTTTGGCCAATTGGTGGAGTTTGCTCATCAATACTTCCACTTTGCCGTTCACGAATTTTTTGTCGGGATAGATAAAGGCGTAGGCCGCTTCGACACTTGGACCGGGCGCTGCAAAACTAGGTGCGAGTGGGCGCAGATATTCCCACAAAGCCGTCACGTCGCGTGCATAGGAGCCGTCATTGAAAAACGGCGACTGCACAAATTTGTGAAACCGATCCAGTTCGGCGGGCTGGAACCGAGAGAGCGTCTCGACAAGCGATGAATCTAACATTGGGTGAAGTTAGCAGGCTTGTGGAAATGTTCGTGTGTGCTTGAACACTTTTTTACCTTCGCCAAGACAATTACCTTCAATTCTTAATAACCATGTCCAACAAACTAAACATTATCGTCCCAACACTCGCAGCATCCTTACTCTGCCTTTGCTTTCAAAATTGTGGCCCCAAAGACGATACCATTATCGTCAACGACGACATACTGATGCTCACGGCGCCAGCTTCCGGGCTTGAATCTGTTGCCTGCGATAACTTTGCCTCCAACCGTTCCTTTGATATTCCAGCGTCCAACACGCGAAGCGTAAACTGGAGCGAAGCCAAATCTTTGCCGAGCGACACGATCAAAATCATCCGGCTCGAAATCCTGAGCGATACCGGATCCGTGGCAAAATTCACCATGACGCTCCGCCCGCTCAGCAACAAACCTTCGGAAATTCAGTGCATGAAAGGATTTGGATGCACGCCGCCTTGGGTTAATTTCCCTTGGATCGTGCCAGGGCAGAATATTCTCGACCAAACGGTGTTCAAATTTAAAGTGAAACCTGCGGGTCTTGGGAGTTTTACGATTGAAAATTACAATACGGACAAGGCGCTTACA
>JACMMM010000433.1 GCA_014379065.1 Saprospiraceae bacterium | reverse complement strand
GGATATTGGATATTCCCTCCCCTTTGCGGCCTGTCCATTCCCAGGTGCCGGGAGTAGTGCTTTGCCAATGGTCCACTATGGCATCAATGTCTTCTTTTGTCAGGCCAAACACCTTGCCCAGTTCACGGATGATGGCGGCGTATTGGAAAGTGCTGTAAGTGGCAAGCAAAGCTGTGTGCTCACGCCCGTAGCGTTTAAAAATGTAATCGGTCACGTCGTCTCGCTCATTCCAGGAAAAGTCAATGTCAAAATCCGGCGGCGAGCTGCGCTGCGGATTGATAAACCGCTCAAAATAAAGGTCGAGTTCAAGCGGCTCTACATCCGTGATAAAAAGGCAATAAGCAACAATGGAATTAGCCCCACTGCCGCGCCCGATATGGTGGTATCCGGCAGATTGGGCGTAGCGCACAATGTCCCAGGTAATGAGGAAATAGGCCGCGAAGTCCAGTTTTTCGATCATTTTAAGTTCTTTGCTGATGCGCTCTTTTGCCCGGCGATGGTTTGCTCCATAGCGGCGATCACAACCACCTTCAGCTAGTTTAGTGAGCAAATTGAGGTCGCCTTCTTTTGTCCCCATGAACGTGCGGCGGTTGAGTTGCAAACCCGTCTCAAATCGAATAGAGCAGGTATCGAGCACGCGGCGGGTATTTTGTACGATTTTTGGATGGTTTTGGAAAGGTTCGAGCAAAGAGGCTTCTGCGCGGAAATATTCATCTGCTGGGGCCACTTGTACTCCCTCCAGTTTTGTCACCAAAGTATTGGCATCAATGGCGCGGAGCAGTTTGTGAAGGCGGTGGCCTTCGGCATCCAGAAAGGTGATGGGTTGCCAGATAACCAATCGCTCCGGGTAATGCCGCCAGTTGGAGAAAACCATTTTGTTTGCCTCAGAAGGACGGATGCCAATCAGTTCGTACGGGCGAAAAAGTTCAAGCGGCTTTACCTCGCGGTCATACACGATAAACACATTTTCCATGGGTGGCGGAACTACTGGCAAGGGCTTCCCGCTCAGCGAATGTTCGGTCAGCAGGGCACAGAGCGCCGCCCAACCAGTATTGTTTTGAGCGATCCCGGTAAAAAGAAAACGGTGTTGTTCGTCGCGAAACTCAATGCCTAAAACGGGCTTTATTCCTTTGTCCTTGCAGGCCCGCACAAAATCAAGTGCCGCAGACGTGTTGTTGATGTCTGTCAGTACCAGCGTTTTCACCTGACATATCGAAGCGGCCTCCACCAATTGTTTTGGCGAAAGCGTCCCGTATCGGAGGCTAAAGAAGGTATGTGCGTTGAGGTGCATGACCGACGCGAGTTTGTGAATACGCTGAAATAAGATTGGCGGCTGTTGTTGCTACCAGCCAGGCGAGGCAGGGGCAGGCTGTTTTAAACAGATTGCAATTAGAAGGGGGGCGCAAATAAACTTAATGTTTTTTTAATTGCGGGGTAAAAAACAAATAGTTTTGTTTGTTATTGCTAACATGGTGGCTTTGTTGTAAAAATGTAGGGTGTTTTTGGCGAACATTACTGTTGGAAACAAGAGTGGCACACTGGCTTGGTTACTCACGGAAGTGGATTTGTGCTCGACCCAAATACCCTAAATTCGCCCCATGAAAAATTGCATTTTTTTAATCGCCCTTGCATTAATGGGTTGTTCGGTTTTGAAAAAAAGCGAGCTCAAAACAAGGTCCGGCAACCCGATTTTTGAGGGTTGGTACGCCGACCCGGAGGCGCATATTTTCGGCAAAACTTGCTGGGTCTTCCCGACATTCAGCGCAAAATATGAGCAGCAGGTGTACTTTGATGCCTTCTCTTCCACCGATTTGGTCACGTGGACGAAACATGCCCACATTTTGGACACCGCCGCCGTGAAATGGGCTAAACGGGCGATGTGGGCGCCTTCCATTGTAGAAAAACAGGGGAAATATTACTTTTTCTTTGGCGCCAACGACATCCAAAACGATGCAGAAAAAGGCGGGATCGGCGTTGCGGTAGCCGACAGCCCCGATGGAAAATTCAGGGACTATCTCGGAAAACCGCTCGTAGGCAAATTCTACAACGGTGCGCAGCCCATTGACCAGTTCGTTTTCAAGGACGTAAACGGTCAGTTTTTCCTGATTTATGGTGGCTGGGGGCATTGCAATATCGCTCGCCTGAACGACGACTTTACGGGTTTTCGGCCCTTTGAAGACGGAAAGGTTTTCCGTGAAATCACGCCAAAAGGCTATGTAGAGGGATCCTTTATGTTCGTCAGGAAGGGGAAATACTATTTCATGTGGTCGGAAGGCGGCTGGACGGGGCCTGATTACAGCGTCGCCTACGCTATGGCCGATTCGCCGCTCGGGCCTTTCGAGCGCATCGGAAAAGTCCTGCAACAAGACCCGAAAATCGCCACGGGAGCAGGGCACCACTCGGTCATCAACTTACCGGGCACGGACGATTGGTACATCGTTTATCACCGTCGCCCACTGACGGAAACGGACGGGAACTCGCGGCAGGTTTGTATTGAAAACATGTATTTTGATGGGAAAGGGTTGATAAAAGAGGTGGTGTTGACGAAG
>JACMMM010000432.1 GCA_014379065.1 Saprospiraceae bacterium | reverse complement strand
CTCGATCATGTGCAGGGCAATACGGTCTTTAGCACTCAACCCAGGGTTGAAGGCTTCTACTTTGGCATACACGGTAGCAGGAATGTGCAGCACAATGTTGTTCAGACGGATGAGCGGGGTCTTGCCAATTGTCTCAAGGATATTGTTGAAAACCATGCGCCAAAGACGTTTTTAGAGATGAAAGACGATGAAATCAAGGGCAAAAGTAGGCAGAAAACCCCTTAGGGAGTCAGCTCTTTTTGCGAATGTTAAATTAACAAAAAAAATCTTGGTGTTGTTTTGGTATGCCGAAACAGGGTTCTACCTTCGTGCACCTTTCACAGAACAATGATTTGATTCTGGAAGGATTGACTAAATCGTTTCACTTTAATCAACACACACTATGCTCGTTTTGTTAACCGCTGTAGTCAGCATTGCTCTCGTACGCTTTTATCCGCAGGTGCTGAACTACTTTACCTCCATCCTTGCCCGGCTCTGACGGAGGAACTCATTTTATCCCTTTCCCGATTTGGTTCTTCAAAAAATTAATTAGGCTGACCGTTCCCCCCGGTCAGCCTTTTTTTATTTGATAAAATTTTCCGAAAGCCAATATTGCTCCCTTAGTTTGCATCCAATTCAACCAGCTCCTTCATGCGAGATCTCCCGCAATTGCTCCATTTAATCGCTTCTTTTTCTAAGGAAAATCGTTTCCCGGCGTTGCCGATCGAACTCTATGAACCTTGCAACTACATTTTGACGCTGGGCGGCAAGCGCCTGCGCCCGGCCTTAGTGCTCATGGGACACGAACTATTCAGTGATAACGCGGAAGACGCACTTCCAGTTGCTTGGGCCGTCGAGCTTTTTCACAATTTCTCGCTGATGCACGACGACATCATGGACGCTGCACCCTTGCGCCGCGGCGAGCCTACGGTACACCACAAATGGAATACCACCACCGCGATTCTCAGCGGCGATGTGATGTTGATCTATGCCTACCGGTTTTTGACGCATTGTGGCAATGCTGACACGGTGCTGCGATTGGTCAATATATTCAACCGCGTGGCCACTGAGGTGTGCGAAGGCCAACAAATGGACATGAATTTCGAGACACGCTCTGAGGTGGGCATCCCGGAATATTTGAAGATGATAGCGTTGAAAACAGCCGTGTTGCTGGGCGGGGCGCTCGAAATGGGGGCTGCAAGCGCAAATGCCCCTACAACCGATGCGCAACATCTCTACGAATTTGGCCGACTGGCCGGAATTGCCTTCCAAATCCAAGATGATTTACTCGATACTTATGGTGACCCCATTAAATTTGGCAAGCAAGTGGGTGGCGATATTTTGCAAAATAAAAAAACACTGCTCGTGCTGAAGGCTTTAGAGGTTGCGCCCGAAGTGGATTGTCGCGAATTGCTCCAATGGATGCAAACGGGCTCAGAAAATCCCCTTGAAAAAATCGCAGCCGTGCGTGCGATCTTCAACCGAAATGCCATTCAGGAACTTGTTTCAAACGAAAAAAAACGTTTTCAGCAGGAGGCTTTCGGGCATTTGGCATCCGTGCAAGTCCCAGAAGCGAGGAAGGAAATTTTGAGAAAAACGGTGGCGGATTTGTTGGAGCGGGATAGCTGAAAGCGGGTGTGATTCACCAATGGTGGCATGGACGTTGGACATTGGACAATAGACGAGCGCCATCCAAAGTCCAGTGTCCAACGTCCATGACACCAACGGTGAATCATACACTTCAATCCTCCTTGTTATTGAAATTGTAGTTCCAGTCCTCTCCTTCAAAGCCTTTGCCAAAAGCGCCCTTGAGGAGTTCCTCATATTTTTGGCGCAATGCTTCGGATTGTTTTTTCTGGTTGACTATCAATTCTTTAGCACTCAATTTCAGGGCGAAATCATTGGGGTTTTTAATAAGGCCATCGCTCAAAAGTTCTTGTTTAATTAACGCTTGCGCGGCTTTGCTTTTAGCTTCCCAAACCTTGTTTTGGGCCGCCCATTTTTCTTGACCTTCCTGCCACAGTTTTTGTTCGCGCTCCCAGTTTTGCTGCTCTTTTTGCCAGTTTTTTTGTTGCTTTTCCCATTCTTTCTGGCTTTCTTTCCATTCTTTTTCAACCCTTTTCTGATCCTGCTCGTAGTTGAGCCTATGCTCTTTCATTGCTCTCTTGTATTCTGCTTTTGCCTGTTCCATTTCTCGGTTGATTTGCTTTCTTTCTTCGGGCGATATAGCCTGCGGTGTAGCGGCGTCACCCCATGCAAAATCGCCTTCTCCAAAACTAAAGCCATGACCTTCTCCATGGCCTTTTCCATGACCCTCTCCATGGCCTTCAGATCCATCAAAGGAAAAATAATTGTCATTTTGCCCAAAATGAAGCCCAGGGATCAAAAATTCTGCTCCTTTTTCCAATTTTTTGCCATCTATCCACACCTCGCCGTTTTTGACCACTACTTCGGTGGAGGAACCATTGTTGTCTAACTTAATAATGGTGTTGCCGTTGCCATCTTTGTCCGAAACGATGCTAACTCCCCCCATCGGAGGCATTGGTGGAAATGGAAACATTGGAGCAAAAGCACTGGATCCAGGCCCTTCAAAACGGAAGAAATCTGGCGGTTCGGGTGCTTCCGGTGCTTCCGGCGCTTCGGGTGCTTCGGGGGGCTCTGGCGCCTCGGGGCGATCCCAAACAATTCCGTTCGAGCTTTGCCCAAAACTAGGAGGAGCGGGAGGGGTTAACTCTCCGGTCAACTCCTCAATAAGTTCTTCGTGTTGATCGAATTCGGAAGCTGGGATTTCTTTCCCGTCAATATTCAGTCGGGTTAATTCGCCATCTTTGTACTCGGCCTCCACTTTTTGGTCGCCGTCTTCACGGGTAATTTTCTGGGTGCGTTTTGGTTTAGGTAAACTATCACTGGTGAATTGATTTTCACCCTCTTGGCCACCAAAAATAGTGGCAGGTATGTCCGCGATTTGGGCGAATGCCGCTTCGATTGACGGCACGGAATTGGCCCGCAAGCCCACCAGGGCCAATAGCGCGAGCAGTATGACAGTTGCTGTGATCTTTTCCATAACTTGATGTTGTTGTTGTGGTGCTTGATTTAAAATGCGCCGCACCCGATCTAGAAGTGGACGGCGGCGTTTGCCGCTCATGGCAAGTGCAAGGGTGGGTAAAGGAGTGGCCATTTCCTGTACCTGGACGAGTGCACGGGCAAAAGCGAGCGGGTTGCCGGTAGCGGTCAGTGCGGCATCGTCGCAAGCGTTTTCGCGCTCGCGGCGGATCACCCGTGAAACCCACCACACGGCTGGGTGGTAATAAAAAAGGCTTTCTATAAAGGCTTGTAGAAGATTAAAAAACCAGTCGCGCCGGGCAATGTGCGCCAATTCGTGTGCAAGCACAGCTTCTACTTCAGCAGACGAAAGTTGATTCACAAAACCAATGGGCAACAGGATTGCGGGTTTCAGCCACCCGATAGTGAGCGGTATGTGTACCCATACCGATTCAAAAAGGTCAACGGCGCGGGACACCCCCATTCGACCGCCAAGCGCAAACATTTTTTCTTGCCAAATGGCTTCCAGCGCATTCACGCCGCGCGTCCGCAGACGATGTACTTGCCAAAGGCCACCGACCATTCGCAAGAGGAAAAAAACAAAACCAATAAGCCAACAGGCTACGATCAACGCGTGGTTTGCCTCCAACCATTGAGAGAAGGATTCGCTAAGGGTGGTATCTAAAAATTGTTGCCCCACAAAAGATGAGCTTGCAGCAGGTGTTCCTTCTGAAAATTCTCTTGCAGTTGTGATCACAACCGCACTTGGTTCGAATTTCCAAATGAATGTGCCGACGGCAGCAGCAAACACGGCGATCAAGGCCCCATAAGCTGCCCAGTATCGTTGCCGAGCCGTTTGCAACCGGGGCAACAAAATTAGCAACAAGAGGGCAGCCACCGCAGCTTGCCAAAGCGAGTGAGCGAGCACCCAACCGAGGGCGCGAAGGATGGAGTCGGGCATTCTTGACATTTGACTATGGACGTTGGACTATGGACGTTGGACTATGGACATTGGACACTGGACATTGGACTTTGGATACTGGACGAGTGCAATCCAAAGTCCAGTGTCCAGTGTCCAACGTCCTATTTCCCTTGTTCAATTTTGGCGATAAGTGCTTTTATCTCGTCGAGTTCTTCTGCGCTGGCCTCGTGGTTGCCAAGGGCTTGCATCACGAGTCGAGCGGTACTGCCACGGAAAGCATTGTCTACAAACTGTTGGATCAGCAGGTCTTGTGTGTCGCCCTCCAGCACGACAGCCGTGTAAGCGTGCGTACGCCCTTCTTCCACCCGGGTGACCAAGCCTTTTTCAAACATAATCTGCATAAGTTTCAGCGTGGTTGTGTAGCCAGCGGATTCTTTGGCCGATTGGCTGCTCCTGCGCTGCTCGTTGAGCAGGTCGTTCACGGTACGCACCGTGCTAGGGCCTTGCTCCCAGAGAATGTGCAGGATTTCGAGTTCGGAATCGGTAGGCTTGGCAATGCTCATATTAAATGTTGATTTGGGTATATGGTGATTTGGGGATGCGGTGATTTGAACGCAAAGATTCTACGAACTGTTTCGTAGTTGCAAATTTTTCTACGAATATTTTCGTAGATACGATAAATTTCTTACAAGTAAGGAGAAAAATCGACTCTAATGCATTGAAATAGAGCAGGTTAAAAAATTTTAAAAAAAATGAAAAAATCTGGCAGCGTCTGAACATTCCCACGCGTTATCAGTTAGTCTTTAGCTGTACTAAAGATCCGATTTTGTTTTTAATCACTAAACCGACAATACTTAGCCATGACTGCAACATTCACGTACACCCTGGTTCTTGCCGCGATTTACGCAGGCCGAAAAATTTATGCCTTGAGAACCGCCCCAACAACCGCCTAACCAAATTTTCACCACGCACGAAAACGCCCCGCCGAGTTTGTACTCGGCGGGGCGTTGTGTGTAGGGCGAACTTTAGTTCGCCAAAACATTTTGACGAACTAAAGTTTAGGGCTATGATTGGGGTTGTGCAATAAGGGAGTTTCCTGATTTTAGCACAACATTTTAATTCGTTTTTCTTGGCGTAAACCTCGTAGGTTTTTAAACCTACGAGGTTTTGTGCCGAAAATAGAATAATATATCGCAACCATTTCTCTTGAAATACTTTTGACTCAACCCCCTACATTTTTCAACGCCTCACGCCGAGTCAAGGCGGCCAAACGCGTTTTTTCGACAAATTCCACCACAGCAGCCGGGTCGATTTTCGCGTGTTGGCGCAATGCCCAGCCCGCTCCTTTTTGCAGGAAAAACTCTTTTGAGCCAGCAAGCCTTTGGACATAACCGAAAAGCAGTGCAGTGTTGGTTTTGTCCTTGTACGTCAACTGAAAAATAAGGCACACGCGCTGTAGCCAGATATGTCCGGAGTCCATCCATCGTTCCGTGACGGGTTTTATCAAATCTGGATAGCGACGAAAATGCAATCCAACAAGTTTGTTGATCCAATCCACGGTATCCCACCAAGAACGGGTGAGGATGAGTTCTTCCAAAAATTCGATACACTCCGAAGGCTGTTTATTCAAAGTTTTTTGCAGCGTTTCAAGCGCGAAATAGTGCATTTCCCGATGCTCGTCTTCAAAGCAGAGCCGAATCAGGCTTTTTAAATCCTCGCCTTCGGGGATGCCGTTTTGGGTGTGAATAATTTTGGTTAGTGCCATCCAAGCGGGCATTTTTAGGCCGAAATATTCAAACTGGTGGCGCATATAAGCCATTTGCCCAAGCGCAACATCAGGATTGCCATGAGCGCGGAAGGTATTGCGTACAAGCAAGTAGTAGTCGGAAGGTTTCAGCATCTGGCTCAAAGATAAAATGGTGGCAGGGTTTCGAGCCGTGCCACCATACATTAATTCATCCTAATTCTGGGGCTGCGTTGCATAGTCACCCCTCAATTTCAACGTAATACAGCCAATTTCTTCGTAGCAGTGCCTTGTCCCGTCACGATTTGCAGGGTGTAAATACCGGATGCGAAGGAAGGGGTTTCGATTTTAGTTTCTTCTTTTTCAAAAGCATCCAACTTTTCCAAGACCATCCTACCTGCCGCATCGAAGGCGCGGAGTGATAGGGGCTGAAGCGCACCATAGCGCAACAAGGCTAAACCGGAAGTTGGATTTGGGAAAAGTTTAAAGCTGTCGTCTGGCAGTTCCGGGCTTGCAGTCATTGCGCCAGTAGAGATTTGCTGAATTGGTTGAAAAGAGTTACATTTAACAAGGGTAATGCTCAAAGAAACAGAGCAAGATCCATCAGCAAAAGTTATTTTTACTACATATATGCCACCTTTGCAAAGCTTATCCAAATCCTCCGTCGTTGCCATGAACCCATTTGGGCCAGTCCACTCAAAAGTGCATGGGTATATGCCATTGCCGACAGGCCCCGATGCTGTGATGTCGATTTTGCCATCACAATTATTGCCAGCACTTATATGGATAACAGAGGTGATTTCGATGATTGCATGTGCTGCAAAGGGCAGATTTAGAAGCACCGCGAATGAAATAATAGATATGAGAGTATTGCGGTTCATAGTTTTAGTGTTTAATAGAAGTAGTGAATTTAGGCACAAGGTTTGCCGCCATTGCGCCACCGGGTGATTTATGTCAACTATGCAACGCACCCCCAGATACGTTGCATAGTCCCCTCAATTTCAACGTAATACGGCCAATTTCTTCGTAGCCGTGCCTTGATTCGTCACGATTTGAAGGGTATAAATACCTGATGCAAAGGAACCTGTTTCGATTTTGGTTTCTTCTTTCCCAAAGCCATTGGTTTTTTCCAATACCATACGGCCTGCTGCGTCAAACGCACGAAGCGAAAGCGGCGTGAGCGTTCCATATCGCAAAAGCGCGGTGCCCGAAGTTGGGTTGGGAAAAAGTTGAAGGCTGTCGGCAGGCAGTTCCGGGACTTTCAAGGGTAGGCACAAATCCGAAAAACCGTTTTCGTAGATGGTATGGAGTTTGGCTACATCGGAGCGTGTAGTGCCGATTCCACATGGGAGGGAGGGATTGGGGTGGAATGCCCAAGCGACAGTCATTTCTTCGATTTGGCCAGGTAGCAACTGGCCAATTTTGGTCGTGCCAAGCAGCCGACGATCACCAGTAGGCAAGCTGGCTGTACACATGCTCCATCCGCTGGGGTTGGAAGGATCGTCCGTATAGACATGATCCACATGATTTCCACTGCCGTAGCCACCCGGGCCATCCGTGAGCGGGCTCCCATCACGCCAGGTTCCGGTCAAGTACCTATAGTACTCATATGGAGCACCAGGGTCGGTCGTTCCAGTAGGAATATTGCTTCCAGCACCGTTGATAGGAATAAACTTGTCGAGTGTGTGATTCAGAAAAGTAACGCTTTGTGTGGGTGCAGCATCAGGAAAGGTAGGTGTACCTTGGCAGGTGTTGCCTGGTTGACCGTCCACGGCATCAGTATTGTAAGCATACATAGTGTTCAGACTTGTGTCACAGCCTACATAATCATCTAATCCACAGCCCAGATCTACATCCGCCCAGATGCCGATGAAAGTGGAATCGGTTGGTTCGGAAGCCCGGTTGATGATCTTGTGCGAGGTGAAAAGGGTATTGTTTACTACAGCTTGGTTAGGGCAGTTGAAGGCCCAAGTGGTCAGTTGTATCTCCACTTGAAATGCTTTGCCGTTTGTGGTGGAGTGTGGTCCGCCTCCATTTTGATCATTAAAGACACACCAGATTATTTCAGCGGGCACAAATGCAGGAATACCGCGCAATTGCACCACAGGATAATCTCCATCCAGCGGATTGTAAATACCATCTTGACTGACGTCAAAAAAGGGTGCCAATGCCTGGCCAGTGGAAGGCAAACTATAGCCATAAATATCCGTAAAGAAAGGGTTTCCACGCCCTGGCCAACCGGCAATGTTCGGGAACTGCGTTTTTAACTCAGCGGCAGAGAGTGGCAAAGCGGCTTGAAAAGCAGCGACTTGTGCTCCCGTAATCCGAAAATGCCGGTCCCAATTCGAACAGTTAAATTGACTTGTTATACCGTTTGGATCCAGCGGGCCAGGGGTATAGTCATATTTGTTGTTGCTGCGGTAATCCACCGCAGCGAGTTTGAGATTTCCACCTGGATCAATCCCCCCCATCCAAATCCCGGCTGCAAATATGGTAGCAGGATTTTCAAAGGAGTTCGGGTTGGGGTTGGGGATGAATTGCGCATTGACCAAATCGGTAAAGAGGTCGCCGCCGTTCAGGATACGAGCTTGGATGTTGTTGCCATGAATTTCGATGGACGACTGGGAGTTGAGGCAGGCTTGGGCCGCTAAGTATTGGGTAATCAAAGACAGCGCGAGTAAAAGGAGTAGATTTTTCATTCCAAATGTTTGTGATGGTGATGATTGTAAAGTTTTTCAAAGGTAGTTTCCTCCTTCAGAAAATATAGAAGGATTGACCGGACAGGCTTTCTTTGTATGTGAAAGGATATTCTCACCGAGTAAAAAACGCTCAAATAGGCAGAGTCCCAAGTTTCAAATTTTGCTGCTTTCCAAACCTCCTATCTTCGCCGCCTTGATCAGTATCTTTTCTCCACTATGTTCCAACGACAGACCCGCTCTACTTTTCCCGCTCGAAACCTTGTCATTCTGGCAGCTGCCGTATTAGCTTTTCTCTTTTTTCTGCTGAAAAGCATTCAAAAAGACCCTACGCCAGCACCCGAACAGCAAATTGATAAAGAACAATCAGAATCGAAAGACAGCAGCCTTCTTCCCGCAGAATGGTTTTTCACCCTCCGTGAATGGCCTGATTTCCGCACAGATGTACACACTTATACGACCGCTTTAGCCGCCGCACGCCAATCGGATTTGGTGGCAAAGTCACGCGATGGCAACTATGGTTTTTCCACCCCTTGGAAACTTGAAGGCCCGGCTAACATCGGTGGCCGCATTAATTGCATCGCAGTTCATCCGTCCAATCCCAACATCATTTACCTGGGCTATTCGCACGGCGGGGTTTGGAAAACGGAGGATGGCGGTCAGCACTGGAAACCAGTCTTTGATGACCATGATTTTCTCGCCATTGGCCACATCGCCTTTGACCCAGCACATCCGAGCGTGGTCTATGTCGGCACGGGTGACCCCAATATTAGCATTTACCCGTTTATCGGCGATGGCGTTTGGCGCAGCGCGGATGGTGGCGAAACCTGGGAACACCTTGGGCTTGAGGACCAGCGTATTGTGACCAAAATTATCGTTCACCCTATGCTTGCTGCTCGCATTTTTGTTGCTACAATGGGCCTGCCTTTTGAACGAAATATAGATCGTGGGCTTTATAAATCCTCTAACTTGGGTTCATCGTGGCAACAAAAACTTTTCATCTCCAACCAAGCGGGCATTATTGATCTGGTGATGTCGCCCACCGACCCAAACACGCTTTATGCTGCCGCTTGGGATCGTATTCGCAACAACCACGAGAGCATCGTGAGCGGCGAAAACGCCCGCGTTTGGAAATCCACCGACGGGGGCGAGACTTGGAAAAAACTCGGTGGCGGACTTCCCGAAGATGATCGCAGCCGTATTGGCCTTGCTATTGACCCTTCCAATGCTAACCATCTTTTTGCTTCTTATGTGAACGTGAACCTGACATTTTCCGGCCTCTTTGAAACTTATGACGGAGGTGAGACTTGGAAAGAAAATCCCTGTCAGGGTTTGAATTTCGACTTTCAAAGCAACTTTGCCTGGTATTTTGGACAAATCCGAATCAATCCTTATAATCCCTCAGATGTATGGCTGCTGGGGGTACAAAGTTGGCGCTCGCAGGATGGTGGGGAGACCTGGCAACTTGCAGCTGGCTTTGACCAAGAGGTACACGCCGACCACCACGACATCGCTTTTCTAGGCCCGCAATCTTACCTGCTCGCTACGGATGGCGGGCTCTATCGTTCTGATGACAATGCCGAAGTATGGCAAAAAATCGAGAACATCCCTACCACCCAGTTTTACCGTGTAGCCTACAACCCGCACCAACCACAATTTTACTACGGCGGAGCGCAAGACAACGGCACCAATGTGGGCAATGAGGACTTTCTTGAAAACTGGATTCACGTATTTGGTGGCGACGGATTTCAGGCAGTTTTTCACCCTACAGATGCCAATATTTTTTATTACGAATTTCAAAACGGATCCATTTACGGCACCACAGACGGGGGCACTTTCGAACCTGCAACCGAGGGTATTGACGAAAACGACCGCCGCAATTGGGACATGCAGTATGCCATCAGCCAGCACAACGAAGATGTGATGTACGCGGGCACATACCGAATTTATCAAAGTTTTGGTCATTTGCCCATTTGGACGCCCATCAGCCAAGACCTCACCGATGGTATCATTTTTGGCGCACGCTACCACACCATTAGTGCTCTCAACGAAAGTCCGCTCGACCCTGACCTACTCTATGTAGGCACTACCGATGCCAATGTGTGGCGCGGTCGTCCCGCCAATCAAGATTGGGTGAACATTACAGCAGGGCTTCCCGAACGCTATGTTTCGTCGGTAAAAGCTTCGCCTACTAACCCGAATCGGGTGTTTGTGAGTCACACGGGTTACAAGGACAATGACTTCACGCCACGCATCCACCGATCTGACGATCAAGGAGCAAACTGGTTGGCCATTGTAGGCGATTTGCCCAATCTGGCTGTGAACGATCTTATCATCTTACCTGATCATCAAGACTCCATCATCTTCGCGGCTACGGACGGAGGCGTGTATGGAACCATCAATGGCGGCCAACATTGGGAGCGGCTAGGAACGGGGATTCCGATAGTGCCCGTTTATAGTCTTGGGATCAACCCTGCGCAGCATACGCTCGTTGCAGGCACGTTTGCTCGAAGCCTGCTCTCGTTCCCGTTGGATTCTTTGAAAATGGAGGAAAACACCAGCGCGTTCACTCCAAACGGTAGTGCTGTGCCAATGCTCAGTATTTCGCCAAACCCTGCTTCGATAGCGGCTGTTTTGAAAGTGGAAAACTTGAAATCAGATCAATTTACAGAGGTAAGTATCGTGGATATTTCGGGTAAAACGCTGTTCAAAAAACAGATTAGGGGTTTGGGAAAGCATGAGGAAGTAATTGATTTGCAGGACTTTGCGCTAGGGGTTTATGTGGTTTATGCCCGAACGGGCGGCAAGGTTTGGGGCTCAAAAAAGTTTTTGGTGACGCGATAAGGAGATTTACCACAAAGTCCACATAGCACACATAGTTTTGGAAACAGAACTATGTGTGCTATGTGGACTTTGTGGTTACAAAACCACCCTCAGCGCCTTTTCCATCATTGTAAACTCCACCGGCGTTTCGCCCAAAAACTCTCCATCCGCTTCAAGCAAGGTAGGCGTGTCACCAATATGCTCCACGCGAATACTGCGGGCTTGATGGCCTTCTATTTTTGGATGTTGGAGAATGGTACCGTTGTAAAATCGCGAAGTTAGAAGCAGCACTTCCAGTTTTGGAATTTTCCGGGCAATAGTGAGCGCAAACAACCCGTCATCAGGTATCGCCTGTGGCACCAGTTGCATCCCGCCGCCGGAGAAGCGGCACAGACCAATGTTGATGGTGTAAAAAAAGTCTTCTACGGATTGACCATCAAATGTGATTCGGGCTTTGCTGAGTTTGTACTGCGTGAGGTATTGCACCACTTTCAGGAGGTAATGCGCCTTGTTATGGGCTGGGTTTTCAATCAACTTTTTACCGATAAAGCCATCGTAAGCCATACCTGCCACATTAACGAAATAGCGTGAGTGCGCCTGCCCATCACGCTGGTACTTTACCAGTCCAATGTCTTGCTGCACCGTTTTCAGTTCCAATAGCCGTTCCAGCCTAAGACGTGTATCTGTGTGGATACCGTACTGCCGTGCCCAGTCATTGCCCGTCCCGAAGGGAAGCAAAGCATAAAAAACCTCTGAGGGGGGCACAAACTGCTGGCTGAAAATGCCGTGTACCATTTCATGGTTCGATCCGTCGCCGCCAATGCCGAGCAGGTAGCGACCGCCTTTGAGCAGGGCGTTTTCGACCAGCTGGGCGGCATGACCACGCCGCTCGGTGAATTGCACAGTGTAGGCAAAGCCCAGCTCTTGCAAGAGTCGTTCGATTTGTGGCCATTCCCGTTCCACTGCCCCGCCTCGCGCAGCGGGATTGGCGATGATATGCCAAAAGGGTTGATTATCAGGTGCTTGCATGTTCCCCGAGTCTAAAGAGAATGATCCGTCGTTTTGGGTCTAACATGGTTTCTATCGTCGCAGGGGGTTTAACGTGCTCCTGTATTTTTGAAATAGTTACGCTGGTAAAGTCCATACTTATTGAAATTTCCAGACCTCCATCCACCAATGCCGCCGTGATTTTGCCGGATCCATCAATTTTTGTGTACAAATTGAAGGGCTTGCCGTCAAATGAAAAACTATATCGAATGGTCTGGGAAGTGTTAGAAGGCACTTGAAAAATCGAACAATTTCCAGCTGCTTGATTGTTTAGAACTTTACCAGAGCTCCAAAGGGTGCCAAATCCGAATGAAAACGTTTTTCCGCCGAAAATTACCGTTCCTGTGTAAGGGTTATTTGAACCCACACCTCCATCGAAGATCACAGAAATACTTTTGTTTCCAGTAGTTGGGTTAGTAACATCTGGTTTCTGGTTATCTGGTGTAGGAGCGGGTGTTGGCGGCGTATAATTGTCATTGGTGGCATCGTCATCAAGGATCGTCACCAGAAGTATTGCTGCATTATTTATCTGAACCAGAGGTTTTCCCAGCAAATCTGAAAACGGGAAACCGTAAGAATTGGAATGATCCCAGATAATTTGGGCGTACACATTCCAACTGGCCGCGGTCGTAAAAGGGTTATTAAAGGCAAAATCTGCCTCCCAATCCCAACTGTTGTTACAATCAAATT
>JACMMM010000431.1 GCA_014379065.1 Saprospiraceae bacterium | reverse complement strand
GTGCTGACGGTCTCGGAATATGTGCGGCAAGACATCGCTCAAACCTGCGGCATTGCTTTGGAGAAGATTTCAACCGTTTACAACGGTTGCCGAGAAGGATTTCGCCCTTTGAACGAGGCTGACAAACAGGCGGTTAGAGAAAAATTTTCTGAAGGCAAACCATATTTTTTCTATGCTGGAGCTATCCACCCGCGCAAAAACATCCCACGCCTGATCCGCGCTTTTGATCTTTTCAAAACAAAAACATCCACGCCGCTGAAACTCCTGATGGCAGGTCGTTTTGCTTGGCAAACGGGCGAAGTCCGCTCGGCTTATGAACAAGCCGCACACCACGTAGACATCCATTTCCTCGGCTATGTCTCAGAGGAAGATCTGGCACTTTTGACAGCCGCTGCCACCGCCCTGACTTACCTCTCGCTCAGCGAAGGTTTTGGGCTACCCATGCTCGAAGCCATGCACTGCGACACGCCTGTGTTGGCAGCAAACGCTACCTGCCTCCCAGAAATCGCGGGCGACGCGGCGCTGTTAGTGGATCCGCTTTTAGAAATGGCCATCGCTGAGGGTTTGGAAAAACTTTGGGGGGATCAGGATTTTGCGCAAAAATTGGTGGAAAAAGGGCGCGTACAGCGCGAGAAGTTTAGTTGGGACAGGGCGGCGGCGGAGGTGTATGAGGCGCTGAAGGCTGTGCATGGTAGCGTGAGGCCTCAAGAGTGGGTGTCATCCTGAGCGCAGCGAAGGATCTGCGCTAGTGCTTGCACTCACATTTACCTCTGGGCAGATCCTTCGCTGCGCTCTGGATGACACGCTGGGCTTGGGTGCTCAGTAGACCAAAAAAAGCCATTCTGACTAGAATTGATTGCCCCTTCTTTCATAACAGTTATCCCGACTTTGATTGTTCCTTCTTTTTTCTACTAACACGACAAGAGCCACCCCGAATTGATCGAAGTGGCTCTTGTACTGAATACGTGTTTTGATGCAGGGTTTCCTATTTTATAAGGGCAAAATTCAATCCTACAATAAATCGTGCTGGCGTATTGCTGAAGTGGTATTGATCGCCGAAGAAGGTAATGTGGTCACCTTGTTTGCTAAAGTTGCCTTCATATCGGAAATCGAGCGAGATGCGTTTGAAACCAACGTTCAAGCCGCCCTGCCAGCCCCAGGTCATTTGTTTGAAACGGGCTTCGTAGCCATCAAAATCAGTGAGTTCAGAAGTTGACTTAAGAAAATAGTGGCTCACTGGGCCTGCCTGCAAACGCAATGGGCCAAGTTTCACGCCCATCAAGACTGGGATGTCGAGGTATTGGTACTTTTCATTTTTGATGACCTCTCCGACACCGGATTCGCCGATTTTGTAGTCTATTTTGTTGGAGTTGAACAGCACTTCTGGCTGGACGAAAAATTTGTTGCCAAACCGCATGTAACCGCCAAACTGGGTGCCAAAATTTCGACCGTCCACACCAAAATCGAGCTTGGGATCACCACCGTTACCTATCGTGATATCGTCTGGGTGGTTGATCTGTGTGTTGAGGCCAGCTTTCAGGCCAAGGCCGAAAAATTGAGCTTGAGCGGTGTTGGCAAGGAAGATAGCGAGGATTGCAAAAATTAGATTTTTCATGTTGTATGCGAATGTATGGGTTGGAAGATTTTGACGCATAAACGGCCTTGTTTGACACTTCTTGTGCTCCGTTGCCTGGAGTAGCATGGATTAACCGTTTGGTAACAAGGGGCTTAACTGTTTGAGAACAGATAGATGGTAAGTTTCTACCTTTGCCACCCATTAGTCGCCATAGCCTTGCCGAAGGCGGCCCGAATTATGGAAATCAACAGCGCAGACTTTGTAGCCAGTTACCCGAAAGAAAGTGCTTGCCCGAAAGGCGGGCCGCCGGAGTTTGCCTTTATCGGGCGTTCCAACGTGGGCAAATCTTCGTTGATCAATATGCTTACCGCCCGCAAGGGTCTTGCAAAAGTGTCGGGCACGCCGGGTAAAACACGGTTGCTCAATTTCTTCTTGATCAATAAGTTGTGGCATCTGGTAGATCTTCCAGGCTATGGATACGCCAGGGTATCGAAAGGAGATCGCAAGGGCTTGGGCAACTTGATCAACGGCTATTTTGCCCGTCGCGAAGAATTGAGCTGCGCTTTTGTCCTGATTGACTCAAACATTTCCCCCACGAAGATTGATCTCGATTTCTTAAACAGCCTGGGTGAAATGCAGGTGCCTTTTGTCATCGCATTCACCAAGACCGATCGCATCGGAAAGCCACAATTGGAAGCAAATATTGCTGCGTTTTTGGGCAAACTTTCCGAATCTTGGGAAACTTTGCCCACTTACTTTATCACCTCAGCCGAAAGGCGCACCGGGCGCGAAGAGATCTTGGGATTTATTGGGAAAACACTCAGGACGTTGGACTGAGGACATTGGACTAAGGACGTTGGACATTGGATGTTGGACTCCGCTCAATGTATCCTTAGTCCAACGTCCTTACTCCAACGTCCAAGAAAAATTGAATTTTGGAAAAAGAAGTTAAAATATACCCCCGCGTCATAGAACGCATCGAAGATTGGCCCATTTACCGGCTGAGCAAAGACCGTGCAGAGTTCTTGCGCGAGATAGACGAACATACGTTCCAGCGACTTACCGCGAAGCACAAAAAAGACCTTTCCGATGTGTTGGTAAAGACCATTTACCAAGAGCGCATCCGCATCAAAGAAGACCCTTGGAAAGTGGATCCGCCGAATGACCGCTCGTTCTGGAACCGCATCAGCAAGCGGCTCATCAAAAAAAGCCTTGACCGCGATGATGCCGAAGCGCGGGCAGTGAGCGAGGAAATACTCCAAAAAATTATTCACCGCTATTCTGAGGAGATTGTCGGCACTTTCCAGATTAAGACTTTCCGATTCGCGCAACGTTTTTTGACGGCCTTTTTCAACCGAATTTTTAATGCGGCGGTTGGAAGGAGTATCCGAGCCATGTTTCGTGGCAAGCGAAATCTGTTTGAGCGGCTTAATATTGTAGGCGATGTGGAGACGGTGCGCTCGCTTTTTCAACACGGCACCGTAGTGGTAGTGCCCACCCACAACAGCAACCTCGATTCCATCCTCGTTGGCTACGCCATGGATCAGATCATGGGATTGCCTTCGTTCAGCTACGGCGCTGGTCTGAACCTTTACAATTTTGGCCCTGCGGCCTATTATATGAACCGCCTTGGCGCTTATCGCGTGGATCGCCGCAAGAAGAATTCCATCTATCTCGAAACGCTGAAAACGATGAGCCGCCTTAGTATTCAGCGCGGGGTGAACAGTTTGTTTTTCCCGGGCGGTACTCGTTCCCGCGACGGCGCAATCGAAACCGACCTCAAAATGGGCTTGTTAGGGACAGTAGTAGAGGCACAGAGAGCGGCAGTGTCTAGGTCCTCAACCCTCAACCTTCAACCCTCAACACCTGCCAAAATATTTGTCGTTCCACTCGTTATTTGCTACAATTTTGTGCTGGAAGCCCCCTTCTTGATTGAACAGCACTTGCGCAATACGGGCAAAGAAAACTACATACGCCTTAAAGATGAAGGCACGAGCATCCGGTCGTGGTTCTGGTTTATTTGGCGTTTTTTTAGCACTTCGAGCGACATTACTTTGAGTGTGGGCAAACCTATGGACGTGATGGGCAATTTTGTGGATGCTGAGGGTAAGAGTTTCGACCGTTATGGAAACGAACTGGATATCCGGGAATATTTCCGCTCGCGGGGTGAAATTACCGAAGATCGTCAACGAGAAGAAGAATACACCAAGTTGCTTGCGGAGCGTATTGCGGAGCGGTACCACGTTGAAAATGTGGTGCTTAGCAGTCACCTCGTGGCGCACGCGGTATTTGAAATGCTCTCCCACCAAAACCCTAAACTTGACCTTTTTGGTATCCTTCGACTCCCGCATGACGAGTACTTGTTCCCTTTCCGCGCCGTGGAAGAGGTTGTGGAACAAATGCAGGAAACGCTGTTCGAATGGGAACGCAAGGGCAAAATAAAACTGGCCCCCGAACTCCGTCTATCCCCGGCTGAGATAGTGCGCGACGGCGTAAAAAACCTTGGCATCTATCACACGGAAAAACCGCTCCAATTCACCAAAGAAGGCGAAATTGTGTCCTCCGATTTCCGCGTCCTTTATTTCTACCACAACCGATTGAGCAATTACGGTCTCGACAAAGCGGTGTATTGGAAAGCAGAAGAGATCGAGGTGCTGAAAGTGGAGGATTGAATAACAGATCATTAAGTTCGATAAATCAAACATTTCAAATGCTCTACGCCATCGGTACTAAAGTCAGGCTGCGCTACACGGGCGAGCGCGGCACCATCACGGGGATACTCGATGAGGGCATGTTGCAAGTGCGGCTTGATAACGATCCTGATTTTGAAATCCCCACCTTTGAGGAGGATTTACAGCGCGACGAGGCAGCAGAACCCGTGCTGGCCGGTGCAAAATTTATCCAGGGCAAACAAGAGAAAAAGCCCGAGGCGCCGCCTGCCCGCCGCCTCCAAAGCCAGTACAAGATATTGAAACCAAAGGGCTTGCAACTGGCATTCGAGCCAATGCCTGGGCGCGATGGTTCCGTTTCACGATATAAAGTGTGGCTCCTGAACGACACCCTTTTCGAATTTCTGATGGAGTTCGACCTATTCACCCATGCCCGCGACGTACTTTCGATAGACGATAAAATACCCTCCAGTACAGCCCTCGAACTCGGCGATTTTCTTTCCGACGACCTCAATGAAGCGCCAGAAGCCTTCCTTCGGGTAAAACGCATCACTACTGCAGGACTGGATGAACCGATTGAGCACACCCTGAAAATCAAGCCAAAACAGTTTTTCAACAGCCTGCTCACGGCGCCTATTCTCAATGTGCTGGCGTACCAGTTTGTGATGATTGACAAATTTGAACAGGAAAATGAAAAAGAGGGAAACGATTTGAAGGCGTATGCGAAACAACAACTGCGCAAACCCATACGGGAAAACAACCCCAAACTTTACAAAGCGTTTGACCCGGAGGGGCTGGCCAATTTCGACCCTGAGATTGATTTACATATCCAAAGTTTGATAAACGGATATGCACGTCTGGACAAGGGCGAAATCCTTCGGATTCAACTCCAACATTGTCAGCGCTTTGTGGAAAAAGCCGTTCGCTTGGGTGCTCCGCGGGTTTTTCTGATCCATGGGGTAGGGGAGGGCAAGCTAAAGGATGCTATCGCGGAACAGTTGCGAGGTAATCCGCATGTGGTAAAATTCAAAAACGAATACCACCACAAGTATGGTTATGGAGCGACAGAGGTAGTTTTTTGAAATTGATAGAATACAAACGGGTTTATGCGGAATCAACCCAATTGTTGCGCTTTTTCGATCAGCCAACTTTTTTCAGCAACGGAATTTTTCTTTTCAATACGCCGAACGATTTGTTGCGCGCGCGCCTTGTCGCCCTTGGGCGATTGGCAAATCTGAAACAACAAGTTGTAGAAATTCAAGAGCAGTTCTTTTTTTCCCTCTGCCAGGGTGTTTTTAGAAGCTCTATACACGTACATTTTAAAAGATTCCATTTTGTACGGGAGCAAATCGGAGTTCAACTCGAAATAGATTTTCAGTTCCAGCCTTCGTGCAGCAGAATGGTAGTCGCTATAGGTAGAAGCCTGCGGTAGAATATCCAGAGCTTTGTCATACTCACCCAACGCAAAAAAACAAAAGGCCTGGTTGAGGCGATAAAAATCACGGGTCTCGTTTTCACCAATTATCAAGTCTTTGTATTTTTCAACGAATTCGAGTGCCCATTTGGGTTGGCCAGCCGCCAATGCGGCGTAGGTTACGTTCTTATAGGCACTGGGCGACAGTTTGCCCTGAAAGAACATATAGCCTTTCTCCAAATTGTCTTGATGGATTTGGTGAATCATAAGAATGATCTCTTTTCTGCCCGAGTTGATTAAGATGGAATACAAGCCTCGCACATAAGCCCAGAGACGGTTGCGCGGCTCGCGGCCTATTTCCTGTTCGTGTTCAGAAAGCCAGTGCGTAAAGCTAAGCACCTCATCTTCTGGCGGGATGGAATACTTCAATAGTTTGAAAAGATGATATTCAGCATACAATTCCGGATTATTTTCCAAATACCGATTCGGAACAGGGTGTTCGACGAATTCGGGGTCAATTTCCACAGGGATGTCTAGTATCGTTACTTTTTTCTGTAACTGTAAGCGGTTTAAATATTCCAACCGGCTCAAGTGGTAAAAAAAGTCCAAGTTTTGAATGACATTCGGTAAGTTGACATCCCCTTTTTTTTGATTGGAAGGGGCTAATGTGTTGTGTTTTTCTCGTTCGATCAAAAACTGCCTATAGAAAAATTCGGGCTCAAAACTTGACTCACTTTGCTGCCATTTCTCTAGCTTGGAGATGGCCAATTCATAACGGTCAGCCAAACCTCGGTTGCGAAGCCAAGTTGCCCAGTGCAACCCTTGCTCAAACTGATTTTCTTCTCTAAGGTAATCGCTCGACAATAAAAAGCTGCGGATTTGCTGGCTCAACTCGCTCATGACCTTCTCGAGCTTACCTTTCACAGGAACCTTCTCTGCAAACAAGGCCGCATACGCTTTGTCTCTGTCCACAGCCGCTTCTGCGAAATCTGGATAGGTGTCTGCGATCAATCCAAATAACTTCGCAATATCATTGCTGTGGGGTTCTCTTTTAAAAAAAGAAGACTCAAAATAGAGGCGAAGCCTGCTGATCTCCTCAGGGCGAAGCACCTTAATTGTTTCAACGAGGGCACTGTTGACCATGGTAGGAAACGGTTCAAGAAAAAATGGGAAAAAGTGTTATTTTTTTTAGGTCAAAGCCACCGTAGCTTCGCCCCCAGTTTTCACACACAAATTTACAAGCCATTTTTATGAAAAAGTGTTTTCTAGCGTTTTGTCTTCTATGTTTCATGAGCCACACGGGCTTCGCAAACGTCATCATTGACCTCGATATTAAACTAAGCAAGGAAGTTCCAGCGAGTTATGTTTCGCTATGTGGGCCCGCAGGTTGCAACTTTGTGTGGACGCCCGGTCAAGCACAATGGATGGCTATTCAAGGCCCCTTATTCACGTACACCCCTTTTTCCTTTGTTATGAAGAACATAGGAGCTGAAGGGAAGGTTTCTTTACAAGAGGGGAATAGTAGCCATCCGATTCCCGGAGCCGGCATTGCGCTCCCTGATGGTGAGTGCGAAGAATACCATTCTACAAATGAAGGCTATGTTCGACTTCGAATTTGTGATGGAAATGGGGAAGAGGCGCTGGCAATTCTTTCTATTACACGCCAAGGGAATATCTTAACACTGCGGATACTGCCCAATTCAGGTGGTTTTATACTTTCCAAACTTGAACTGGGATCACCACCACCACCTCCCGCTGATGGTGAAAGCCTTCCAAAAGATCGCAGTGCATCAACAATTACAGGATCTAATGCGGAATCAATTTCGCCGAATCCTTTTTCCCAATCCCTGGAGGTAAAAACAAGCGCAAGTGGAACAGAATCCGTGCGCCTCCAACTTCTAAACGCCAACGGCCAAAGCCTACGCGCTCAAACCTACAAGGGAGGACTAGAAGCATACACGCTTCCAACAGAAGGAGTACCGACCGGTTTCTACTTTCTATGGGTGCAGGTGGCAGATCGGGTACAAGTGTACCGGGTCATTAAGATTGATTAGGACCAAACAAGTCAACACAAAGGTGAGTCATCTCGAATTTTCGGGGTGGCTCATTTCGTTTTTAGACACAGGGTAATTATCCGTTCCCTTTCTTGTAATCAGCCAAAAACTTCTCCAGACCAATGTCCGTAAGCGGGTGGTTGAAGAGGCCCAAGATGGCTGAAAGCGGGCAAGTCACAACGTCGGCACCAGCTTTGGCAGCTTGCACGATGTGGAGCGGATTGCGGATACTGGCAGCAAGGATGGCTGTTTCAAAGCCTGCGGTGCCGTAAATTTCAAAAATATCTTTGATGAGTTTCATGCCGTCCCAGCCCGTGTCGTCAATGCGACCGATAAAAGGGGAGACGTAGCTCGCGCCTGCTTTGGCGGCCAAAATGGCTTGACCAGCGGAAAACACGAGTGTACAGTTTGTACGGATGCCCAATTCTGTAAAGTGCGCAATGGCTTTTACCCCTTCCCGGATCATCGGCACTTTCACGACGATGTTTTCGTGTAGTTCGGCGAGCATTTTCCCTTCGGCCACCATGCCTTTGAAGTCGGTAGAAATGACTTCTGCGCTCACGTCACGGTCTTTGCCGACGATTTCGCAGATGGATCTGTAGTGCTTCATCACTTCTTTTTCGCCTGTGATGCCCTCTTTGGCCATAAGGGAAGGATTGGTGGTCACACCATCGAGGATACCAAGTTCGGCGGCTTCGCGGATATGGTCGAGGTTGGCAGTGTCAACGAAAAATAGCATATGGGAATTTTAAAAAGTGTGCCGAACACACCGCTACGACCACATATCCTTGCTGCATTTCTGCCCTGGGGAGGTTTTGCAGGAGCTGGTCGCCCGGCACGCCGCAAAGGTAGAAAGCGGGGCGGGAAATTTAAGCAGGGAGTGGACTTATTTTTATGAAAACCAGTTCATAAACGAGTGGGGGTGCGACGC
>JACMMM010000430.1 GCA_014379065.1 Saprospiraceae bacterium | reverse complement strand
TGCCTCACTAAAGCGCGTTACGGCATTGCCTGGGGAGCGATCGGCGCAGCGCTTGATTGCTACGATTCGGCTTTGCGCTACTCCCAAGAGCGCATTCAGTTTGGCCGCCCCATTGGCGGTTTCCAATTGACACAGAAGAAGTTAGCGGAAATGATCACAGAAATTACGAAGGCTCAATTACTAGCCTGGAGGCTTGGCACTTTGGCCAATGTGGGCAAACACACCCCTGCCCAAGTCAGCATGGCGAAGCGCAACAATGTCATGATGGCGCTCGAAATCGCCCGCGAAGCCCGTCAAATCCACGGCGGCATGGGTATCACCAACGAGTATCCCGTGATGCGCCACATGATGAACCTTGAAACGGTGCTCACGTACGAAGGCACGCACGATATTCACTTGCTGATTACGGGACAAGATGTGACCGGCTTGTCAGCGTACGAATAATTGAACGGCTGAACGCTTTTGAAAAGTTGGTTTCAAGCCCTATCGTTTATGAATTTCCACCGCCTGAAATAGTTGGCCATTTTTATCTTCAAAAGAGAGGACGTATGTGCCAACCGGTTGGTCTGCAATGGAATAGGTATTGCTTGACGAGTGTTCAAAACGCGCCAGTACGCGCCCATCAAGGTTATAAAGTTGCATAGAAGCTACTTCTTCAGCATGGGTCAGGGTGAAGAAATCCGTCGTAGGGTTAGGGAAAAGTTTGACCTTGGGCGCAGGCAGGTCATTGGTGCCAGAAAGGGTGCTGTAGGTATATATCGCGGTCAAGGTATCAGCCGCGTTGCCCAGGTTGGTGAGTTTGAGGTGTACGATGCCCGATGCTGCCTGTCCTGTAGTGTTTCCAAAAGATACAGTAAGTTCGCCAACCGAGTCGGGGGCGAGTCCAACAGAATTGGAGTTGGTAGTAACGTACCAACATCGGACTGGATCGCATACCGCTGTTACAACACCGGGGGTAACGCTGATGATCTTCCGCTCCCATTTAACAAATACGGAGTCGGCAGAGACATTTTTGATTTGGGCATAAGCATGGGCAACAGATACGTCCATGGCCGTCACTGTATCAGAAGGGTTGGGGTAAACCTCATAAGCCGAAGGGGCTTGTGCAGCAATGGATTGCCAGAAGATTTGCGCGCAAAAGACCAGAAAGTACAGTCTTTTCATAAGGGAAAAGTCTCGTAAGAAATGAGTTGAGGTATAATAAAAAAGGTCTGGCAAAACTCGATTTGAATTCCACCAGACCTCATCTTTTGTTCTTGCGTACGCTCTACCGCTTCTGAATTTCCACGGCCTGAAATAGTTGGCCGTTTTTGTCTTCAAAAGAGAGGACATAGTTGCCAACAGGTTGGTTTGCAATGGAATAGGTATTGCTTGACGAATGTTCAAAACGCGCCACCACACGCCCATCGAGCGTATAAAGTTGCATGGAAGCTACTTCTTCAGCATGGGTCAGGGTGAAGAAATCCGTCGTAGGGTTTGGGAAAAGTTTGACGTTAGGCGCAGGCAGGTCCTTAGTGCCCGAAAGCGTACTGAAGGTGTACACCGCCGTCAGGGTATCCGCAGGGTTTCCCAAATTGGTGAGTTTGACGTGAACAATTCCCGAACCTGCCTGACCGGGAGGCGGATCGAATCCGTTGTTGTAAAAGTGTACGGTCAATTGGCCAAAAGAATCTGGTTCCAATTGGAAAGTCATAGAGCCCACGATCGGAAACCAGCAAGTAACCGGATCACAGACGGCAGTTTCAATATTGGGCGTTAGGCTGATAATGTTGCGTTCCCATTTGATAGAAATGGTGCTGCTAGATACGTTTTTGATTTCACCATGGGCTGGCGAATCGTAGGTATCTTGTGTTGTGACGGTGTCAGAGGGGTTCGGCCAGACATGGTACGCAGACTGGAATTGTGCATTGGCCACTTGGAATAGGCCCAACACAAAAGAGAGGGTAAAAAGCAGATTTTTCATAACGGAAATGTCTCGCATTAGCAGGTTCGTGAAATAATTGAAATAATTAAACAAAGGTACACCCAACTGCCCTTTGCCCCTACCTAATTATGTTCGTCGCTACGATTTTTTATCGAATCGGACAATTTTAGCAAAATGAACTGGAGAAAACGGCTGTTTCCCTTATTGTTGGCTGCCATCGCCTTCCGCCTTTCGGCGCAATTGCCTGATGGCTCTGTCGTGCCTGATTTCACGGCGCAGGACATCACGGGGCAAACGCACCATCTCTACGATATCCTCGATTCGGGCAAAATTGTGGTCATCGAAATCAGCGCTACCTGGTGCGCTCCGTGTTGGGTCTATCACACCAGTCAGGCTTTGAAGGATCTATATGAGGCGCACGGCCCGGCAGGCGACGATAAACTGCGCGTGTTCTGGGTGGAGGGCGATCCCAATACCAATCTTAACTGCCTTTATGGCCCCAATGGCTGCAACGGTGGTTCGGCAGGCAATTTTGTGACGGGCACACCCTATCCGATTTTAGACAACACAGCCATTGCCAGTGCTTTCCAAGTTACCTATTACCCTTCTATATTTGTCATTTGCCCAAACAAAAAGACAATCGAGGTAGATCCCCTGAACGCTGATGACCTCTGGGAAAAAGCCCGCCAATGCCCCGTGGCGTCTGCCACCAACAATGCCGGGATCTTTCAATATAGCCCTGGCACCGATCTGCTCGAACTTTGCGGGGTACAAAATCTCAGTCCCCATTTCACCCTCACCAACCTTGGAAGCGAGCCCCTGACCGCAGCCAGTATTGAGTTGGAATGGAACAGCACGCCGCTACAAACCATTCCATGGTCGGGCTACCTCCCAACTTATGGTGAAGCCCTAATTTCTTTTGGAAATCAAAGTCTTAGCAATAGCGGAATACTCAAAACCACGATTACAAACATCAACAACGGCACGGGCGACGACGATTTTTCGAACAATGTCCGCAATGATAATTTTACCCTGGCTGCACAGTTCAACACAACGAAAGTCTTACTTAAAATCAGGACTGACAACTACGGCGAGGAGGTCTACTGGGAAGTTCGAGATGAACTTGGCACGGTGCTCGAATATGGCGGCAACCAGGATGTGGGACCTAATGGCGGTGGCGGTTTTCCCCTCGGCACCCCTATCGGGCCGGGCAGCTATCCTAACCTTGCGCTCATTCGCGACACGCTCGAGCTGCCTGCCAATGGATGCTATTCCATCCACTTTTCTGATGCCTACGGCGATGGTATCTGCTGCGATTTTGGCATCGGCTACTACAAACTTTACAATCTCGACAACCCCGGGACGCCTGTCATCACGGGCGGGGAATTTGAAGAATATTCGCGCCGTGCTTTTGGTGCTGGCACACTTTCAGCCTCGCAAAATTTGGCGCAACAAGTTGATATTCAATTATTCCCAAACCCAGTTTCTGATTTTTTGAACATTGAAATTGAAGCAATTTCTTCTGCCGAAATCTCGGGCCAAATATTCAATGCGCTCGGTCAATTGCAGCACCGTTTCCCAACTGAAAAATCCGTGCTTGGCGGCAACGAATGGCAATTGCCCATTTCCAGCTGGCCAGAGGGAATTTATTTTTTGCAAATGAAAATAGGAAAGGAAACTGTCACGAAGACATTTGTCGTCAATAAATGACCCACTTGACCGTTGTTGCCTGAAATTCAATTTTCACATGACAACATCTTTCCCTTTTTCCTCCAAAAAAACCTTCTCTTGGCTCTCCAGCATTTTTTTGTTGATGTTTTTTTGTCGCCTCTTCTATGGTTATTATTACCCCGGAACAGCGAATGACAATGGTGGCATTTCCCTTGACTCGGAAGATTTTTCAGTATCCCGGAAGAACTACGCTTCCGAAAAAATCAAGGGCGAGTCAGCACCTCAACAGCAGCCATCTCTTTCGCAAAGCCAAAAATTTGAGAAAATAGCCACGCTTCGCTCCAAAAGCGGCCAGTTTGAGGACGACGATACGCGCTTGAAAACTTTGGTAAAAGGTTTCGCGGCGGTTATTCAATATGAGCAAAACACCGGCAATCCGGGGCATCGAACCCTGAACCTTCTCATCGGTGTAAAGCCCGAGCGTTTTGATAGTTTTTACACTGAAGCCCAAAAAATTGGGCGTATTCTGTCAAAAAGCATCACCAAAACAGATAAAACCAACGAGTACCTCCAACTCAATGCCAAGCGAATTTCGCTCGAAAAAACACGTAATGCCTTGCTTGAACTCAAAAGCAGGGGCGGGAAAATTGATGAATACATTGGGCTGGAAAATCGTATTTTGGAAATCGAAGGCCAGCTCCAAGAACTTGGTGTGCAAATTGGTGACTACGACGAGGAAAACGAGTTTTGCACCATTCGGTTCTCGCTCTACGAGGGCGAACGTACCGACATCAGTTTCGCACAACGCCTCAAGGTCGCGTTTGAGTGGACAGCGAAATATTATCTTATGCTAATGGTCGGGATGGCATTTGCGCTGGTGGCCGCGCTCGTTTTGCAGAGTATTGTGGAAAAGTTGCGTCCTAAATCAATTGATAAAAGTTAGCTTATAAAACGGTGTCGCTACTATGTGGCTAAAATCCTTAAGTCACCGATAATGGCCGTACGCCGTCATCTGCCTTGCTATATATTTTCCAAGAATATCAAACTCGATGTTCACGCTATCGCCAACTGTCAGCGTTTTGAAATTGGTATGCTCCCAGGTATAAGGAATAATCGCGACGGAAAACACATCTTCCCCCGGCAAGACCACCGTCAGGCTCACGCCATTGAGGCAAACCGAGCCTTTGTCCACCAACAACCCTGCCTGTTCCGAGCGGAAGCGGAATGAAAATTTCCACGAACCTCCCGTCTCCAGAACCTCTTCACATTCAACCAATTCATCCACGTGGCCTTGCACGATGTGACCGTCCAAACGCCCGCCCATGGGCAGGCAGCGCTCCAGATTCACGAGCGTGCCCGGCGCCCAAGCACCCAAATTGGTGCGGCGCAAAGTTTCCTCCACGGCCGTGACGTGATGCCAGTCGGCGCCCACTTCCACCACCGTGAGGCAAGCCCCATTGTGGCTCACACTTTGGTCAATTTTTAATTCCGAAGAAATCGAGCTTTCAATGCTGAAATGCACATTGGAGCGGTCTTTTTCCACCGCTTTGACTTTACCTAAGGATTCTATGATACCTGTAAACATGGTTGATCCTACTTTGGGTAGCCCGCAGCAATCCAGCAATTAATGCTGTCGCGCTGCGCTTGGCTCATGCCGCCGCCTTGGGGCATGTCTTTTTTTACCACTACACGATCAAGGACTTTGCCATTGTCTAAGCGAGATTTTATTCCTTCATAAGTCGTATAATCTCCCACAATTCCGGGTACACCACTACCCGTAACATGGCAGCTGATGCATTGCTGGTCTATTATGGCTTTTATATTTTTGGTGTACGATAGGTCGGGATTGGTAAGTGTGCAGGGTGGGCCGTCATTGTCGTCTTTTTTGCATCCCTGCCAAGAAAGGCCAATGACAAGTAATGTGAAAATAGCGGTGCTTGCAATGATTTTCAATTTCATGATTGCGTTTTTATACGTTGAAATAATGAGTGGTGAGCGATAAAGATACCTTCTGTGGTCTTATTGTTTTGACCCTTTGAAAATTTAATTCGGACTTGGTCGGATGGCGACCATTTTTTGAATAGGCGCTCAAGACCGGGCTTCTTCCAAAAAACTCCGCACCGCGCTAAAACTGACGGTTTGGTTCTGGAAAAAATGTTGCGCAGCAGCAGCCTCTTCTGAAGTCGCGGCGAGATGGTTTAGGATGTTGGTCAGGTGCATTTTCATGTGCCCTTGTTGAATACCCGTCGTGATGAGCGAGCGCACCGCGCCAAAATTTTGTGCCAGTCCCACTGCCGCTGTAATGCACATCAATTCGAGCGCTGAAGGATTCCCCAGTATTTCGAGCGAGCGTTTGGCGAGCGGATGTAGCGACGTAAGCCCGCCCACCGTGCCAAGCGCGAGTGGGATTTCCAGTTCAAATCGAAAAATGCCTTCGCGCACGATGCAGTTGCTTAGGCTGCGATATTGCCCAGCGCGGCTGGCAAAAGTGTGGCCGCAGGCTTCGATGGCCCGAAAATCGTTGCCCGTAGCAAGCACCACCGCATCAATACCATTGTAAATCCCTTTGTTGTGCGTCGTGGCCCGATAAGGGTCAATTTGCGCAATACGCACGGCGCGAGCGAATCGGTGGGCAAGCGCGGCTGCATCCATGCCTTGTGCGCGAGCTAGGTCTGCAAATGAATGAATGGGGCATTCCACCCAAGCCCGCACAAGGCACTGCGGGGTATAATTGGAAAGAATGGACATCACCACCTCCGCATCGCGCTCAACATCGGAGAGGCCGGGAAAAAGCGTGAAAAAATCTTCGAGCGTAGCCGCCAAGCGTTCCAAAACTGAATTGATAAAGTTCGCGCCCATGCTGTCGCAAGTCTCAAACGATGCGCGGAGTTGATAGTATTCAGGTTCAACCGTTTCAAAATCAATCAATTCGATATCCAGAATTCCGCCGCCCCGTTGTTCCATATTGGCAGTCAAATCGCTACAAGAATCCAAAAGCCGGGCTTTCAAGTCGGGGAAAATCGCGCGGAGTTTCTGAGGGTTTCCGGGCCAGTAAAAATGGACTTGACCAAGTTTCACCGTGCCCAGCACTTCAGCGTGAAAGCCGCCGCGTTCTTGCCAAAATTTTGCTGCGCTGCTCGCCGCCGCTACTACGCTGCTCTCTTCGATCACCATCGGCACGGCGTAGGTTTTTCCGTTGATCAGAAAATTGGGCGCGATACAGTATGGCAGGACGTAGTTCGCCACCGTGTTTTCGGCAAAGCCGTCTATTACTCTTTGTACCGCTGCTTCAGGGTGTTGCCAAGTGGCAAAATCTCGTGTTGCCAGCGCCGCGTCAGCACAAAAATGCTCGGCCAGCCACTTGATTTTCTCAAGTTTTGGAAGTTTTGAAAAGCCGTTGATCGTTTTTGCCATAATTATCATTAGGAATTTTTGCCACGAATTGCACTAATTTGCACTAATCCATTAATTCGTGAAAATTAGTGTAATTCGTGGCTACCCTAAATAGATGCATTTCATTTTACTTTCAAAAAAGCCCACGCCAATTCCAGCCCCCGTACTTGCGATTGTACAAAGGCTTGAAGGTCTTTGTAATCCCCCTGCGCATGTTTGAGAAATCCAGAGGCTTGCCCATAAACTGCTGGTAGTGCGGATTTTTGGGTTAAATAATATCCGTCCAGGAAATCTGCCACCCCGCCAGAAAGGATCAGGTTTTGTGTGCGGCAATGTTCGCCAAGTTCGGTTTTGAGGGCGTTTGCCCATTGGAGCATTTCGACGGCGGTATGTCCCACGGCGGCTATTTTTTCAAAAATTTCTTGTTTGGCCACGTCGCTGCGCAGGAGTTCAAGTTTGGCAAAATTGGTGCCGCCGGCCGCCGCAAATTCGATGGCCGCCAGGGGCAATTGGAGCAATGCCCGCAGGCTTTCCGGCCCAAATCCCTGTCCTACTTCTTTCACAATAATTTTAAAATCAAAGCTTTGCAATAATTGCTGAATCACCTCCAAAGGTGGGCGCTTGAAAACATCGCCCTCGGGTTGCATCGCTTCTTGCAATGGGTTGACATGAACGATAAGACCGTCGGCGCGAAGTTTTTGAAGAAGTGAGGGGATGCGCTCTGTCTCTTTTTGTTCAAATAGTTTCTCAATCTGCGCCACGCCGAGGTTGGCAAAAAGTGGCAGATCCGCGCCCATTGTGTCGCGTACATCAAAATCGGGCAAATGCTCATCGGAGTACAAAAGTTGACGGCAGGAACCGAGGCCCATGCCCATGCCGAATTCTGCGCAAGCCCGAGCGAGATGGTGGTTGATTTTCCCTGCCAGTGCCGTTCCTCCCGTCATGGACGATACCCAAACGGGGCTGCGAAGGGTTTTGCCCAAAAAAGAAAGCGGGAGGAGCGAGCCAGGCGCTGGGTGGGTGGCGAGTAAAGGTTCGTAATAAAAACGCCGATCCAGTTCATCTGATTCCACACGGCTTCGGAAGGCCAGTTCGATGTGGTCTTTTTTTCGGCTGACGGCAGTGGGGTCGTCAGGACTTGTTTGCTGCGGCTCGGATGTCATAGCGGCTAAGGTACGGCGTTCGATTTTGACCAAGAACGCGCGTTTTGTCCAATTTTCGGAGCATAACCCGCCTTCTGCGATATTGTTTTGAGTAAATTGGTTTACCTTTCTACTTGATCGGAGATTTATGTCAAACGCCCTCAAATCTTTTTACTGTTAACCATCAACAATATGAAAATATCCGCTCCTCTCTTTGTAGTATCTTTGATGTGGCTTTTTGTAGCCTTTGCTTGTAACAAAGAAAGTGACAATAGAGATCACAATTGCATCAACGTTGCCTTCCCTGACGGCCCTGCCTATATCAAGGTGATAAATGACTATCCACAAACGGTGGAGGTCTATCTTCAGGCTGGGGCAGGCTTTCTGATTAAAGAGATAGAAAGCGGCCACTGCGAAATCTTTGGGGTGTTAGCCCAAAGCAGTGAAGTCGAAATTAAAACTCTGGATCTCACAAAATCTCGCATTGTCCAAACAAGTACTCAAGAAGGTCAGACAATCACCATTGATGTTGGCCCCAACTTTTTTTAACCATATTGCGCCAATGGCTAGCATTGAACCACGAAGTCATTTTAACACTGCTATTGGTTGAACGACACTAGACTTGCCTCAGGTGTCGTTTTTATTTTTGCTTTTTGACGAACTTCAAGCACCTTGTGGCGTTCAATACACTCGATTATGAAATACCTCCCGCTCCTGCTGTTGCTTTGTTTTCAAACGCTGTCTGCTCAAAAGTATGACCCTGAATTTGTTCCAGATATCGCCCGCCATCGCGCCGAGTACAAAGCAGATTTTCTGACAGATGCACGCTCGCCTTTGACGGCTGCCGACACCGCTTTCCTTGATTTTTTTCTGCCCAATCCAGCCTATCGGTTTATCGCCAATTTTGAGCGGACACCGCAAGCCGCCCCCTTTGAATTACCCACCTACAGTGGCCAAAAGCGCGATTATGTTCAATTTGGGGTTTTGAAATTTGAAGTGGCAGGACAGCCTCAAACACTGAATATTTACCAAAATTTGCGCTTAGTAAAAGACTCAACTTACCGCGATCATCTCTTCGTGCCATTCAAGGATTCGACCAATGGCGAAACGACTTATGGT
Source organism: Saprospiraceae bacterium (assembly GCA_014379065.1). Lineage (GTDB taxonomy): Bacteria > Bacteroidota > Bacteroidia > Chitinophagales > Saprospiraceae > M3007. Next base: position 2,400 of record JACMMM010000430.1, on the reverse strand, counting down.
GGCGGGCGTTATCTCGATTTCAGGCAAGGCGACATACGTGAGGGCATTTTGGTGCTTGATTTCAACAAATGTTACAACCCGTGGTGCGCGTTTAGCGATGGGTTCAATTGTCCTATTCCACCTGCCTCGAACCATCTTGAAATTGCTATAGAAGCGGGCGAGAAAAATTATCGCGGCAAGCCTAAGCATTAGGCATTCGCCTTGCCGGGTTTCGGTATCTTTGTATAAAATTTGACATCACCAAACAAGTATTTCCATGACGATTGATGTTCTAAAAATTGAAGCCCTGAAATTGGAGCGCATTCAACGCCTAGATTTTATCAGCTTTCTACTGGAAAGCATTGCCAGAGAAGAGCGAGAACAGGGCGAAGTTTCTTTTCTTAGTGACGAACAGCAACAAGAAATCGAACGGCGAAGAAAAGACATCAAAAGTGGGAATGTTATTGCAATTCACTTTGCAGATGTAGAGGCCAAAATTCGGGCACGTCATGGCTTTTAGTATATCCCTGCTATGAAAATCGGCATCGTTTGTTACCCTACCTACGGCGGCTCTGGCGTGATCGCCACCGAACTCGGCCTTGGTCTCGCACGAAAAGGACACGAAATCCATTTCATTACTTACCGTCGGCCAGTGCGCCTAGCGCATTTTCAGGCCAACGTTTTTTACCACGAGGTGGACAGCGACGACTATCCACTGTTTGAATATCCACCCTACGACACGGCGCTGGCCTCCAAAATCGTGGACGTGGTGCATTACCAGAACCTCGACATTTTACACGTCCATTACGCCATCCCACATGCAGCGGTGGCCTACATGGCCAAAAAAATCCTGCTGGGGAAAGGTCGTTACATCCCTGTTGTCACTACCTTGCACGGCACCGATATTACGCTCGTAGGCAATAATCGAGCATTCGCCCCCGTGGTGGAATTCAGCATCAATAAAAGTGACGGCGTGACGGCCGTTTCGCAAAGTCTGAAGGAGGACACTTTAGCGCTGTTCAAGATTGAGCGCGACATCCGGGTTGTTTACAATTTCATTGATTTTGAACGGTTTAGAAAAACAAACAAAGAACATTTCAAAAAATTGATTGCCCCTGATGGCGAACGCATTGTGGCACACACCTCCAATTTTAGGAAGGTGAAAAGGGTGGAAGATGTGGTGCATATTTTTAAAAAAATACACGATAAGGTACCCTCCAAACTCCTCATGATCGGCGACGGTCCCGAACGCCAAAATTGCGAACAACTTAGCCGCGAACTCGGCATCTGCGACGATGTGCGTTTCCTAGGCAAGCAAGATGCCATCGAAGAATTGCTCGCCATTTGCGATCTTTTCATTATCCCTTCGGAAAGTGAAAGTTTTGGTCTTGCCGCACTGGAGGCCATGGCTTGTGAGGTGCCTGTCATTTCTTCCAATAGCGGCGGTTTGCCAGAAGTGAACATCCATGGGGTAACGGGCTTTCTCAGCGAACCTGGTAATGTGGCCGAAATGGCGCAATATTCTATCCAATTGTTACAAAACGAGGAGCTGCTTGCCCAATTTCGTGTCAACGCGCTGGCCCAAGCCAAGCGTTTCGACATAGAAAACATCCTGCCCGAATATGAAGCATATTATCAGGAAGTGATTGAAAAAAGCGTGGTTAAAATAGAGTAAGCAGGTGCAGTAGCAGTAGGCAGTAGCAGTTTGTAGTACCCGAGCCCTGCCTACTGCTTACTGCCTACTGCTTACTGCAAACTGCTTACTGCAAACTGCTACTGCAAACTTAAAAAATGCTGCTCGAACTCGATTTGCTCCAATTTCAGCCTCGCCTCCGACTTTCCAAGGCGGGCGAATTAGCATTTGTGTTCGATCCCATCCGCCGAAAAGACGTGGCCCTCACGCCAGAAGAACTTCTGCGCCAATTGGTACTGCTCTATCTTTTGGAAGAAAAAAAATACCCTGCGCACCGCATCCGTTCGGAAGTGGGCATCGAAGTGAATGGCCTGCGCCGCCGATGCGATCTGGTGGTTTTTGATGCAGCGGTAAAACCTTGGCTTTTGGTAGAATGCAAATCACCAAGAGTGGCACTCAATCAAAGCACTTTTGAGCAGGCCGCGCGCTACAATCTCCGGCTTCGCGCACCGTTTTTAACCGTCACCAATGGACTGGCAACGTATTGCTCTGCGCTGGATTTTGAGCAGGAGACGTTTGAGTATTTGGAGGGGTTGCCAGATTATCCAAAGTAATATCCAATATCCAACAAGGAATTTCCAAAGCCCAAGTAAGCTCCGCGCTTGGGATTTGTCGATATTCATTGCCGAGATGTCAATGCGAGTGACTGAGCCCAACGCCAACTTGGACATTGGAAATTCCTTGTTGGATATTGGATATTCCCTTGGATATTCCCTACCCTAGCCTCT
>JACMMM010000429.1 GCA_014379065.1 Saprospiraceae bacterium | reverse complement strand
ATCGTCCGTCTATACGACTTGATTGATCAAACCAATCGGGCTATAGAGCGCCATAAATCTTATCCAAAGCATGAGCAGGACGATTTGGCAATAGAACAATTTCAAGATCTCAAAAACCGCTTTACAAAAGAGCTCTTCCATCTTCTGGTTGGCTTGAAACTGGATTTCCAACTCGCGGCAGCTTGATTGCTTACTCTGCTCAGATCCCTCACATCTTCCTCACCTTCTTCTTCTCGCTCAAATACGGCGCACCGCTCGTCACGACCTCCGTCACCCCTTCCAATCCTGACGCGATAACCGCCTGATTGCCTTCAATAAACGCTACCCGAACGGGCATTTTTTTCACGCTCACACCATCCGCTTGCAGGGCAAAAACAAAGGCTAACTGGCCATCGCCTTCCACAATAGATTCTACCGGAATTACCACATAAGGCCTTGATTGCGAAGGCATAATGTCCACTTCGGCAAACAGGCCGGGCGCAAACCTCTTGCCTTGCGGCTGAATGCGAATCTCGACCGGGTAAAGCCCGCTGGCGGGGTCGGCGGCAGGAGCAAGATCACTCACTTTGCCATTGAAGGTGGTGCCTTCATAAGCATCCATCGTTACGCTGGCAGTCATGCCAAGGTTCAGTCGCGCCCAGTCGCGGTCGCTGACGTTGATTTTCACCACCCAGTCGTTTTTGCCTGTTTCAAACAGCACTATAGCGGGTAAACCCGGGCCGGTGATTTCGCCTTCATTCACGAGTTTCTTTATGATTTTACCCCCACGGGTGGCGCGGATTTCGGCATATTGTTGGTTGAAGGTGGCGATTCGGGACGTTTCCTTGGCCACATCACGCCCGGTGGTGGCGTTTTGCAACAGTTCGAGCGTGGCGCTGCTGTCTCGGTAAAGTCCTTCCACCCGACTCAAATCGCGTTCGGCTTTGATCAAACCGTGTTGGGCCTGATTTACTTGGGCATCTATTTCGGTCTTGTCCAATACCGCAAGCAATTGGCCGGAGCGCACTACATCGCCCTCATCCACATAGATTTTGCGTATGATGCCGCCGATTTTAAACGACAGTCGCTGTTCAGCAGAAGAAGTCAGGATACCGCTGGCGTGGATGGGCAATGCCACTGTTTTTTGTTGCACGGCGGCGGTGTGGACGGGTATGGATTCGTCACCTAAAGTTGAGGGTTGAGAGTTGAGGGTTGAGGGGCTTTTTGCTCCACAGCCGCCCAACAGGGCAAATAGGCCAATAAAGGCTAAGGCGGATAAAAGGGCTGGAATGGCAATGGTTTTAAACGCTGTTTTTTTCATGTCGAAAGCGATTTTTTGTAACCCGGAACTCCGTTCCGGGCTATTGAATAGCCCCAGAACGGAGTTCCGGGTTACTTAACACCAAATTTTGATGGTGCTGCACATGGTATATGGTGAAATACAACATTTCTCGAAGGGTCAATTTCCCCAACAAAGGATGCGGTAGTATGTAGGTATCCAATTGATTTTCATCCATTTTTTCAATCTTTCGGGCCAAGGCTGCTACCATTTTTTCCAATCGCCTCAACAACTTTTCACGTTGCGCCCAATTCGCCATCGCTGGAATAAAACGCCCTGCGGCGCGACCTCCTTCGGCGAGTTTGGTTTTATATTTTTCCACCAAAGCCTCGTAAGTGCGCGAAGGCCGATTGGCTTTCCCGAACACAATCCGAAGGATAAATGCAGGCATGCCAAAGGCTAGATTTACAGGCCCTACACTCCGGCAGATATGGTCGAGTTGCTGGCCTGCGCTCCATTTTCCAATGGGTGCGGCGAGGTATTCCGTCTCGCTGAGTGAACCAAGCAAATGCCGGAATTCGGAGTGGTGGATGTCGATTTGTTCGATGATTGCTGTACGGTTCATTTCTTGTACTTTTAATAAGGAGTAGATATCTTCATAGAACTCTGACCATTAAGCCGTGATGCCGGAACAGCGTTCCTGTCTACAACCCCGCCGCTTTCCGCAATCCCGCTTCCTTTACAAGCACCTCCGACCAAGCCAGCAATTGCTGCAGCCGGGCCGTGGTCACGCGGTTTTGAGCGTCCAAAAACTCAAGGAGCAGCACTTGATTTGCACGGTACTTGTTGTTGACAATGCGAAAGGTTTCTTCGGCGGAGCGGAGACCTATTTGGGCAGTGCGGAAGGTGTTCTGTGCGGCATCGAGATCGTTCCAGGCGGCGGTGACCTGCATAGCAATTTGTTGTTTTGCCTGCTCGGTTTGATTTCGGACAGTCTCTGCCTGGAGGCGTGCTTCCTGCGTTT
>JACMMM010000428.1 GCA_014379065.1 Saprospiraceae bacterium | reverse complement strand
TGGGTAAGGCAGAAAGCGCCGCATTTGGGGCTTCGTGGAATTGGTCGCCAAGAAAAGCAGCGCGGGCTTGCGCCAGAATTGCTGACACCTTACTCGTGTCACAAATGGATTGGGAAAAAAGGAAGTTGGCGGAGAAGAAAAATGGAAAGAAAAGGGCGGCAAATAATTTTCCCATAACAATCGGTTTTGTTTGAAAGTCGAAGGTAACGGCTTTCAATCAAAAAAATTTCTGTTCTTAGGGTTAGCTCTGTGGTAGTGAAGACACTAAGGGAGCGTGTTCAAGCATGAAAATCATTGATAACCAATTTCATCATTTTTTGCCAAAAAGAAAGTATTATGAAAAAAACAATTGTTTTTAAAAGCACCCTGGCATTGCTAGCGATTACCTTATTTTCCAGCAACTGCAAAAAAGACAAAAACACCACTCCAGACCCCACCGTGCTAACAGCAAGTACAAACATTCAAGCCAAAATTGACGAGTACAAAGCATTGCTCGGTGCGGACAACGGCGGCGTGCCCGGCACACAAGGCACCACGGGATTCAGAGAAATTAACTGGGACGGACTCACGGATGCAGAATGCGCGCCTACACTCTACATTCCTGATTTGTTCAACAGTCCCACCGCACCCCGTTCACGAGGCATTGTAATCAGTACGCCCGGCACTGGCCTTATGGTGAGCGCCGACAGCAACAACCCAACGAACACGCCTACTTCATTTGGGAATATCAACCCGACGTACACGGCGATTTTCCCAGCGTTCAGTGCAGAGCGGTTGTTCTCTCCTGTAGGGAGCAACATCGCCAACATCTATTTTTATGTGCCAGGCAGCTCGAAGAAAGCTGTGGTACGGGGCTTCGGAGCGGTATATGTAGATGTGGATCGGGTGGAAAACACCGCCTTTGAATATTTCGACATCAATGACAATTCGCTGGGAACTTACGCCACGCCGGTGCTTAACAATGGCCATGTTTTCCTGGGGGTACTGTTTTCTGAGGCAAAAGTCCATCGTGTCAAGATCGAGTATGGCAATACGCCGCTTGGCCCGAACGAGAGTGGCAGTGTTGATGTGTCGGTGATGGACAACTTCATTTATGGAGAGCCACAAGAAGCTCAGTAGACAAGAATAGCAAGCGGGGGTTTTTGCCCTCCATACAGGTCGGTGCGCGGTAAGTCGCGTTGCCGGCCTGTTTTTTTGAGGTGGGCCGTTAGGTATTTAAGCTTGGCAACACTAATGGAAATGAGAATAAAACAAGTCAACCATTAGTTCACTTCAACCATTTTTTGCCATGCGTATCAAATCTATCTTGCCTGCTCTTTTTCTCCTGGTTCAATTTCAGGGATTTTCGCAAACTCAAATTCAAGACACCGACGGGAACACCAAGGTGCAAACCGAAGCCACTGCCAATGAAGATAAAATAAGGATGAGTACGGGAGGGACTGAGCGATTGGTGATCAGTAAAAATCCCTCCAATTTTGCTATGTTTGAAATACCAAATAGCAATGAGAATATTTTTCTGGGCGCTTCGGCTGGTAGTGTCACCAATGTGTTCGGCTCCAAAAATATCTTTATTGGCAGCAGTGCCGGCGGGTCGAATACTTCCAGTTCAAATAACACTTTTGTAGGCTTTAAAGCCGGGACAACCAATACGGGCCAATCAAATACATTTATTGGATCGGCTGCTGGTGTAGATAATACAACTGGAGGCCTCAACAGTTTTTTGGGCGTGAATGCAGGAGTTACCAATACGACTGGGGGGAACAACACCTTCCTTGGCTATAGCGCAGGCTTTTTCAACACAACAGGCGGTGACAATACCTATGTTGGCATTTTTTCGGGAAATGGAAATACAACGGGTTCGAACAATGCTGCCTTGGGGAATAATGCGGGGGCTAACGGGACTAGCCATTCCAATTGCACCTTTTTAGGCAAAAGCGCAAATGGATCAGTCAATGGACTTACCAATGCTACCGCACTCGGTAATGGTGCAGCAGTCAACGCTTCCAACAAGATCCGTTTTGGCAATACAGCCGTCACCGTCATCGAAGGTCAGGTAGCTTACACGGTTTCGGATGGGCGCTTCAAAAGCAACGTGAAATCAGATGCCCCGGGCTTAGACTTCGTGATGGGCTTGCAGCCGGTGACCTACAATTTTGACTACACTGATTTTTCTCATTTTCTGGGCGAAACGAGCGTGGATTATGCCGTTTTGGCCAAAAAAGAACAAAAACGAGAAATGGGCTTTGTCGCCCAAGCGGTGGAAAACCTTTGCCGTAAACAAGGGGTGGATTTGTCAAACATCGTTCACACGCCCGAAGGCGAGGCGGACAATTACTCGGTGGCTTATGGCCAATTAGTGGTGCCGCTTGTTAAAGCCGTGCAAGAGCAACAGACACAGATTAATGAACTCAAAAACCTCGTGTCTCAATTGCTTTCTGCCCAAGACAAATCCGGCGTTGTACCCAATTTGCAAACCTGGCCCAATCCGACAGGCGATGTGCTGAATGTTGCACTTTCAGGGACGACGGAGGGCGTGACGCTTTCGCTTTTTTCCGGAGAAGGGAAATTGCTCCGCACGCTTCCCGCACAAGCTGGTACACAGCAATTTGACATGAAAGCTCTTCCAGTCGGTACCTATTTTATTCAAGCTGATATGTCTGGTAAGGCA
>JACMMM010000041.1 GCA_014379065.1 Saprospiraceae bacterium | reverse complement strand
TGAGCGGGATACCGCAACGGATTTTGGAGGCGGAGGTGTTTATGGATGGCAGGCTACCACTATTATCAAGAATACTACTTTTCGCGACAACTATGCCCCCGTTGCAGCGGGTATGTACCTCGACGGGCGTGAATTCGATAGCCAGATAATCATTGACAGTTGTCTGTTCGAGCGGAATATTGCATCGGGCTATGGGGCTACTTCACTCTTCCAATTTCGCACCAACTACACGCTCAGCAATTCGATTTTCCGGGAAAATGTAGCCCCGACATCAGGGGCTGCCATCTACAACTCAGACGCTACTATTTTTACCACTACAAACTGCTTGTTTGAGGCCAATACAGGTACATATGCAGCATGCGTTGCCAACTACGGTTTAGGTTGCAATGGTACGTTCGAGTCTTGCACTTTCACCAACAATACCGCTACACAAGGTGGCGGCGCTGTGAGCAGCGGGTTCGAGGCAAATGTCAATTACCACAACTGTACTTTCACGAGCAATAAGGCAGCCTTTGCTGGCGCTATTTTCACCCAAAATGACGGTACCCGTTTAGGCATTGAAAACTGCTTCTTCAGTGAGAATACCACTACGGGTAGCGGTGGCTGTATCTACGTCAACCCGAAGATTCCCACGAACATTCGAAATAGCGAGTTTACTTTCAACACAGGCGATTTCGGCGGCGTTTTGCAAGCCTTTGGAGATAGCCCGCTGACGATAGAAAACAGTATTTTCCAAGACAACTTCGCAAGCACGCAAGGCGCTGCGTTCAACCTCAACGACACGAAAGCGGAAATCACCAACTGCCTTTTCGCCAGAAATCTCAACGTTGGCGTTGGGGCCGGAGGCGCCATGTCTATCAATTCCTCTGACAGCTTGTTTTGCACGGTAAAAGCCGTCAACTGCACGTTTGCCAACAATGATGCCGTACTCGGCGCGGGAATTGCACAATGGGAAGCGCCATTGGGCGATGCTAAACTTTCGCTTTTAAACTGCCTTTTCCAAAACCCTGCGGGCGAAAACTATTCCATCGAACAAGGCAATCCAGAAGTCATCTCGCTCAACGGAAACCAAAGCAGCGATGCTTCGCTCCAAAGCTATCTGATCGGCAGCAAAGATGCCAATAACTTGGCGGTCACTTTTGCTGATCCCGGCAACGACGACTTCCGCCTCACCATGGGACCGGCCGTAGATGGCGGTGTGGCAGCAGGTGCTCCAGCAACGGATCTCCTCGGAAACCCGCGCATTGGATTGCCCGACCGTGGTTGCTATGAACTGGGTATCAACAGCGTAAAAGGTGTTGGTTTCCAAGTGCTTTCCATGCAGTGCTCGCCAAATCCGGCCAACGAGCGCACCGTGCTAAACCTTCAAAACGACCTAAACGGAACCGCAGAAATCGCGATATGGAATCAGGCCGGACAACGTGTTGCTACCTACATGGTGACAAAATCAAGCCCAGAATTTTCCTTCCCGCTGGAGTTGGGCGGCTTGCCTGCGGGTACTTACCGCATACAGTGCAGGATGGGTGTTTTGCTGCACGAGGGTTCTTTTGTAAAGATGTGAGTTGTATTGGATATAAATTTGCGCCGTCTGATGCTTGTCATTGGGCGGCGCAAATTTTTGCTGTATTTTTGAAGTTCAAAATCCAATCGCCATGGTATTCAAACACATTGTATCCAATCCTGCAATCTTAGGCGGCAAGCCTGTAATAAAAGGAAGCCGCATAAGTGTTCAACTGATTTTGGAGTGGATGGCTTCAGGAGCCACCATTCAGAATATTGTAAAAAAATACCCGCACATTTCTGAGGAAGCTGTCAAAGAGGCATTGCTTTAATTGTTTACCAAATCTTTTAGGGGAAGCATATTTACCGTGACAAAATTCAAAGTTTTGCATAACTTCGTAGCAAACACGCTCTTCAACCAATGAAACTTGCTACCTGGAATTTAATACGCACCGACGAAGCCGCTGCCGAAAGGCTTCAAACTGAACTCAAGATTCCTCTCCTTTTTTGCCGGCTTCTCATTCAGCGCGGCGTTTTCAATCTGGAAGACGCTCGAACCTTTTTCCGGCACGACCTGAACAACACGCACAACCCATTCTTGATGAAGGACATGGCAGAAGCCGTACAACGGCTCGATGCTGCTCTTCAAAACGACGAACGAATCCTGCTCTACGGCGACTATGATGTAGACGGCACTACCAGCGTCGCCCTCATGTATGCGTTTCTTTCCCGCCTTCATTCAAACCTCGATTACTATCTGCCTGACCGTGACAAAGAGGGCTATGGTGTTAGTCTTGCAGGAATAGAATATGCCCGGGAAACGGGCTGCACGCTGGTGATCGCGATGGATTGCGGTATCAAAGGCCACAAACCCATCGCATTGGCCAAGACTTATGGTATAGATTTTATTGTCTGCGATCACCACTTGCCAGAAGGCGGTTTGCCCGACGCAGTGGCCTGTCTCGATCCCAAGCGAGAGGATTGCCCATATCCCTACAAAGAACTCAGTGGCTGCGGCATTTCCTTCAAACTCGCCCAAGCCCTTGCGCTCCACCATAACACGCCTTCCGAAGAAATAGCCTCGTTGCTGGATCTTGTGGCCGTTAGTACTGCCTGCGACATCGTGCCCATGACGGGTGAAAATCGAATTTTCGCGCACTTCGGGATGCAACGGCTCAACCGCTCCCCGCGCCTCGGTCTGTGGGCCATTTGCGAGCGCATCAATCGACCACGGCCATTGGATATTACCGATGTGGTGTTCGGCATTGGCCCGCTCATCAATGCCGCTGGACGCCTCGCCGATGCGCGGGAGGCGGTGCGTCTGCTGCTTTCCGTAGATAAAAACAGCGCGCTCGACAATGCCAGCCAACTCATGACGCGCAATAAGGAACGTCGTGAAATGGACTACGCCACGGCCACCGAAGCCCACCGAAAATTCAAAGAAATGGCCGATTGGAGTGGCCGCAAAAGCACCGTGCTTTTTGAGCCGAACTGGCATAAAGGCATCATTGGCATTGTGGCCAGCCGCATCGTGGAAACCTTTCACAAGCCCACTGTTATTCTCACGGAAAGCAATGGGAAAGCGGTCGGTTCGGCGCGGTCTGTGGCGGGATTTGACCTTTACGGGGCTTTGCAACAGTGTGAAGACCTGTTTATCACCTATGGCGGACACGCCCACGCCGCTGGGATGCAAATGCCCTTGGAAAATGTGGACGCGTTCATCGAGCGGTTTGAAACGGTGGTGGGCCAAACCATTGCACCTGAAATGGAAGATCCACAAGTGGACATTTGCACCAAACTCAGTTTCGACGAAATCACCCCCGAGTTTTGGAAAATACTGCAACGTTTCGAGCCTTTTGGTCCTCAAAACCGCAACCCTGTTTTCTGGGCGGAAGAGGTTTCAGATACGGGCAATAGCAGGCTGCTGGACAACAACCACGTCAAACTTTCCCTGCGTCAAGCAGGCAGCAAAGTCGAAATGACGGGGATCGGTTTCGGCTTGGGGAAGGCTTTTGAAAAAGTCCAGGGCAAGCCGTTTGGGCTCATTTTCAACCTCCGAGAAGACGAATGGCAGGGGCGGCGGACCTTGAAGATTTATGCTAAGGATATGCGATGATCGATGTTGAGAATGTTGAGAATGTTGAGGGTTGAGATTGTTGAGATCTTGCACTCAACAATCTCAACCCTCAACGTTTAGGCTTGTACTTCGCCAATTCCAAAAATTTCTGCGCATCCGTCATTGCCAGCAATTGCTCCATCGTTGTGTTGGGGTTGCGCTTCATGTACGCCCGCACAATTTGCAGGCCCATCCAGTTGCCGATTTCGCCGGGCGCTTCCTGAAAAATGGCGGGTGCGTTGGGGCTGGGAGTCACCAGTTTTCGGATTTTGTCGAAGTCCGTGGAATACAACAGTTTTTCACCGAGCAACCGCGCCCACACTTCTGCTTCGTTGGCGTAGCAGCCTTCCATTTGTTTTCGGGTATAGCCCATTTTCAGGCTGTCGGCCACATCGGGCAGAAGACAATCTCCGATGTATAGTTGCTTGCCGTTGTGCAGCATCAGATCAAGGAGTCGTTGGCCTGGCGGCGCGTCGGTGCAATTTTGAGCCAGCGCTTTGCTGAGCCGAACGACGATGTATTCCTTCTGAAATTGCCGACGCATGAAGTAGGGAAAAACGTCGGGATTATAACGAGGGTAGGCTTCGCCCAAAAACATGTCCAAACCGATGCCACAAAGACTGTCGCCCGCCGTAAAGGCATCCGTGGCAAATTCCGATACCATTGTGATCACCTGCGGCACCGGTTTTTTCGGGAAATAATATTTGTAGTAGCGGAACATCTGGGTCAAATCTTTTTCGAGCCAGCGCAAATCGCCGTACACCTGTTGCACCGTATCATACAAATGGCGCACCTCGGGGACAGAGAGAAATCCGCCCAAAGCTTGGCGCGGCGTCTCATTGGGGTTTGATTGGTCGTGGATGATTTCGTTGCAAAAAAGAGGCAGCATCACCGGGTATTTGCCCAGCAAACGTTGCATCCCCATTTGGAGATCGGCAGTGTCGAGTGCAAAAACATCTTGCTCAAAGCGAAGCAGTTGCAGCTCTACTTTTATGTTCGATACGTTGGGGCGAGGGGTACGGTTGTCGTTGCCGCAAGCACTTAGCAATAGGAGTGGGAGGAAGAAAAAGAGGGGAAAATGGTTTTGAACTTTCAAAGCAATAGAAGGATTGGTGGGCTGAAATTTGAATGGGCAAAGGTACGGAACGCTTGCTTGTTCAAGGTTGTTGCCATTGGCCAACGTTTGGGCAATCCAATATTTCCGCCTTTGATCACCTACCCAACCTTTTGTTTAATTTGTGCGTATTGATCTAAAAAGATCCGACTATGCCTCGTTTTATATACCTCATTGCCTTGAGCCTTTGTGGCTTGTTTCTGTTTGGAAATTTCCAATGTGGAAAGGATGATTGCTGGCAAAGTTTCTCGTTGGGAGACTGGCAATCCACCTGGCTCGACAATAGTGGCAGCGAGCCAATACCTACCCAAAACTCGGTTTCTCGTGCGGCACTTGGAATTCGCCTTTCTGCGAACGTATTTGGGATTGACAGCACACAAGTTGCTCCTGAGGACGCTTGCGCATGGGAAGCCGCGCACCCAATCGGCCAACTCGAAATATTCGCCACAGATGGTTTTGATACGGTGGAAACCGGGCAGAATATCAGCAACAGGTTTCGTTTGCGAGCCATCAACACCTATTCGTTTAAGTACGTGGCGCTTGATGAAGCGAGGGGGGCTTTAAACGTTTTATATCCCCCTTTTGCATCCGAATATCGCCTTGATATACTCATGCTTGAGCCACCCAGCCAGCCCGGCGCGTATCGTTTTTCTGTCCAAATCAAATTTGACACCCTCAATATGCCGCTGAATCGCGATACCTTTTTCACCCTTCCAACCGTGATTTTGCAATGAAACCTTACCTTTTTGTGCTTGTCTTTTTTTTCTCCCTTAACATCGGTCTGTGGTCGCAAAAGGACAGCACGAATAGCCGCCCAGCCTGGGCCGCAGGACTGTATGGAAGTATATCGGCAGGTTATGGCGCCTTCCCAAATCCATTCAAGCATGTTTCCGTCGCGGGGGCTTCTTTGCCTAAAACGGGTGGGGTTTTGCAATTCGATGCCGGCATAATGTTTCGCAATCAGATTGGGTTGCGGCTTGTAATGGGAGCCGTTTCGACCAACGATATTGGAGCGGAGCTGGGTCGTTCGGTGGCGGCAAAATATCCGGGCTATATCGTTACGTACGTCCCCCGTTCGGAAGGGAACAATGGAATGGCCGATCATTTTTCCGTCGGGTTAACGTATTCAATTCCTCGTCAGCGATGGTTTTTTCAACCAGAGTTGCTTTTTGGTTCTACGGAGATTTATACAGAATCAGCGTATGCGCAGATCAAGGAATTGGGCACACATCGAGTTATTGTTCATCAACTTTACCCTGATTATCAGGACTATAGAAGTCCTACATTAACTTTTGGGGGCCGGGCAGCTTGGTATGCGGGCCGGTATTTTGGTTTTTTTGCAGATGCCCATGTTTTAACCATGTGGTACAAAGTGCAATATCAAGTTGAAAAAACAACCTTGATAGAGCAAACGGTTGAAAAGGAAACCATCCAGCTGAAAAAAACATCTTTTGGGACAACGGCCAGTGTGGGTATTTTCCTTCAAATTGCCCGTTGGGAAGGTAAAGGGGTAAGATTGAAGGGAGGTTTTAGATAGCGTACCTAAGGCACGCCAACCAACGTTTTCATCTATTTTCTACCAAGATTACGTCCCGCTGGGACGTATTAGTCAATTCTTCACCGGCAAAAACGAGTACTCCTTGCCATAGCGAAGCATCTGTTTTACGAAATCAAATTCGCGCTCCACTTTCACGTCAATGATGTTTCCCTTGGCATCTTTTTTGGCCACTAATTTCGGTTGCACAAAGCCAGAATAGGCCTTGGTGGGCAGCGCAGCATAACGGCTTTTGACCTCAGCGCCCGTGGCTTTGTCGGTTTTGACCCCATAGGCTTCTACCAATGCCTCTGCCGCTTTGTAATCGCCCTCTGATTTAATCCGTTGAATTTCAGCCAATAACTGGCCAAATAGCACACGCAATTTAGCATAGTCACGAATGTCGTAATAGGTTTTGCCCTTACGCATTTCTTTGACGATCACCTTGTCAGCCTTTCCTTTTTCAAGTGCCCAGGCGGCCACCAATTGGCGGTTGCGCATGTGATCTTCTTCAATGTCGGCACCTGCTGGAAGGCGGCGCAGTTGCTGGAGCATGCCGTTGCGGATGTAGTTGTCGTACTCGGCTTTATAAGCATTGGCGTCGGGCAGAAGACCCCATTCAACAAGTTTCGGATCGGGCATGAAATAGAGGGCCACAAGGTCAGCACGCGCTTCTTCGAGGGTGCTGGAATAATGCTTCAGCGTTACATTAGGCTCCGGGACCCCTTTGTTGAGTTGGCCGCTTGCGTGGCCGATGACCTCGTGGAGGGCCGTATGCATTTTGCCGCAAGCCTCGCCGTACTTTTTCGAGTTTTCGATTTCTTCAGCGTCGTTGGCGAATTCCTGCAAGGCAAGTGCGCCGCCTACTTTATTGTAGGCATCCTCTATATTATTGAGGCTGATCGACTTGGAGCCTAACTCACGAATCCAGTTAGAGTTTGGCAGATTCACCCCAATTGGCGTGTTCGGAGCACAGTCGCCACCTTCCATGGCTACATTGATGACGCGGTACGAAACACCTTTGACTTTTTTCTTTTTATGCGCAACAGCGATGGTCGAATTGTCTTCAAAATACTGGGCGTTCTTGCTCACAATGGCCATTTTTTTGGTGGCCTCTGGGTCGTTGTACTGCACCGTGGCCTCAAAATCTCCCTTGAAGCTTTTCGGATCGTGATAGACTTCGATGAACCCATTGATCACGTCAACAGTGCTCTTGGTGTCCTTCACCCACTCGATGTTGTACTGATCAAAGGTTTTTAAATCACCCGTCTTGTAATAGGAGACGAGCAGCTCAAGCGCTTTTTTCTGCTGTTTGTTGTCAGCAAAAGGGATGGCTTTTTGGAGGCTTTCAATGATTTTGTCAATGGCCGTGCCATACATCCCGCCAGATTTCCACACGATTTCTTTCAGCATCCCCCCTTCCTTCACGAGTTTGGAATTGAGGCCAAACAGGGGCGGGTATTTACCTGCGGCCTTTAATTTATCCCCGTAAAATTTGTCCACCTCGGCAGCAGTCACGCCCTCGTAAAAGTTGACGGAAGAATTGAGCACAATATCGGGGCCGTCTTTGCTGGTCCTTTTTGGCATCACGGTGGGGTCAAATATGACCGGCACAAGTGTGTGCTGAATATCGGCAGCGGGAATAGGCAAAGCGCTGGCATCGCAACCCTTTATGAGCTTTGAAAAGTATTCTTTAGAAAAGCCGGGCAGGATTTTCACCTCGTTGTAATGGTGGTGAATGCCGTTGGAAAACCAAACGCGCTTGGCATATACTTCAAACGCCTTCCAGTCGGCGGTGTTTTTGTCACCCTTGTAGGTATTGAAGATGGCTTCTAGGGTTTTGCGGACTGCCAGGTTGTGGGTGTTGTGCTGATCGTAAATGATATCGCGCCCAGCAAGTGCGGCTTCAGAGAGGTAATAAAGGAAGGTTTTTTGCTTGACAGAAAGTTGATCAAATCCAGGAAGATCGTACCAAAGTATTTGAAGGTCGGCAAAAGTGTCGAGCAGGACTTTCTCCGCCATGGGTTGAGGTGCTGGGGCAGGGGTGGTGCTTGGCTTTTTTACAGCGCAGGAAAAGGCGGCAAGGAGAATCGCAACAGTAAGGATGTGTGTAAATTTCATTGAATCAATGAATTGAGTGGTCGAAATGATGAAGGTTAAATCAAGTCAGAGATCGTAACTCCTGAACCAACAAGTGTACTGTAGTACAAGGGTTTTGGTCGGCAAAGTCACGACGATTTTCATATAGGTTGAAAAGTCGTTGAGCATTTTGGATAGCTTGACGCTCATTGCCATGGGCTTGGAGCAAGCGATAAAAATTCGGATCGTTTTTCTGATAACGGAAGTTTGGGCCGAGGTGATTCTGGAGCCGCTCAGTAAGCATATTTAGATACTGCGCTCTCCCAATGGCTGAATCAAAATATTGGAAATGAAGCAGATACCAAAGTTCAAAAGCTTCATTACTCCAAGCACAATAGATACCTTCCCGCTTGCAAATTTCGATAGCTTCGTTGAAACGTGCTGATGGGAAAGCATCGCGGTCGAATACCACCCAGAGGACGTCAATCGGAAGACCAGAGGATTCTTCCCTTCGCTCTTTCACCTTTTTAGCTTTTGCCACGAGGGAGGTCGTGTTGTCTCCTTTGCCTTCAATTTCAATCCGGATGGTCTGCAAAACGCCCGGTAACAAGTCTTTTTTAAGCCCTTCAAAATAGAGAGGTTCGGTCTTTTCCCCCTCACAAACAAGGAGAAAATAGCGACGCACTTTGCGTGTTCCGAACGCTCGCCGCGATTCTTGCCGACCGAATCGGCCTGCTATTGGTTCGCTTCCGCTTCGCTTTTTTGCCATGACGGGTTCAGTAGGTTTTCGAAGTTTCCGATGTGTGGGACTGCGCCATAGCGGCCCTGCATATAGTCTTTGTAGAACGAGCGGTCTTTGCGCACCTTGCCATTTCCCTCTTCTTTGAACTCGGCAAGCGAGTACAAATCCGTCGCCCCATACTGGTCTTTTTCGGTGAAATAGATTTGGTCGCGACGGAAGTTGCCGTAGCTGAGGAGGTTGGTATCGTGCGTGGCAAAGATGATCTGTGCGTTATTCGGGTTCGTAGCTGGATCGTTGAAAAGGCGCACAATGGCGCGGGTCATTAGGGGGTGGAGCTTTGCATCGAGTTCGTCAGCGATGAAGAGGCTGCCTTTTTGAAGGCAATAGAAAATAGGACCTGAAAGGTCGAATAATTTGTTGGTTCCTGAGGATTCTGCCTCCTCCATATCGAATTCAACTGTCTCTATAGGCTCACCGAATTCATTAAATTTTTGGTGAATCGTTTTCGCAGTTAACAGAGTCATTTCATAATTATCCCCACCTTCAAAATCTTGGGTATAATGATTTTCAGATTTAAGAATGATTTTTTCAATGCTCAAGTCCAATTTTTTGATGAATGCTATGGCTTCTCCACGCAGTTTTTCATCAAAATACGAATCAATAGTCCAGTTTCTGGATAGCCATGTAAGCTCTGGCGACACACTTAAGCTGTTAAACCAAGCCACTATTTGTGCAGACGTAAAACCATTAAATTGATCGCAAACGGAAATAAATAATGAGTTTGGTTTCGTCTTTGCTTCGAGCCCCTTTCCCTCTTTAAATAATTTGCTGATTTGGATATCCTCATTTTCTCGGATAAACAAAGGCTTTTCAACTTCTCTTTTGGATTCAAAGAGCCATTCGGAATGACACTTCTGTTTGTCAATTTCAAAACCATATCGGTAACGCGAATGATTTATCCAGAAAATTGCCTCAAAGTAAGACGGCCTATGTTCAGAGGTGTCAGTGAGCAAAAAAGGTTCAATTTTTATATCGTCTGACGAAGATCGGCTTGCAGAATGTAACACATTGCTCCTCATCAACCCCATCGCCCGCAATAAATTCGACTTCCCGCTTGCATTTGCACCATAAAGCACCGCACTGCGCAACAACTTGTGTTTTCCTTCCGAAATCAAATTTTCCCGATGCTCGCTGACCGATGTGGCCGCATCCATGCGCAACGTTTTTTTATCTTTGAAGGAACGGTAATTTCCAACCGTGAATTCTATCAGCATGACTTGTTTTTTGAACTTGAAGATTCAAAAGTCGCTTTTATTTTCAAAAAAATAAAATAATTTGAGAAAAACTCTCAAAATCAATCCAAAAACCCTTTTTCCTGCAACCTTTCCCAAAACCTTGTGATCGCGCAAAATTACAACCCTTTGATACCGCCGCCCACTGTAGTCACTCTGCCAATGCGCCCCGCTTTGCTCCAATTTGTCGGAAAAGCGGCTTAAATCGCAAGTTTTACTTATTTTTCAGGAGATTGATTTTTCAAAAACTCCGGCAATTGCCGCAGCGCAGCCAACTCACGATACTTCACCCTCGCTTCATCTGCCGGAATGCCAAAATACGCCTTCCCTCCCTCCAAATCTTTGGACACCCCGGCCTTTGCCGACACCAATGCCCCTTGCCCAATATGTAAAGCCTGCGCCACGCCCACTTGTCCGTACAGCACCACATTGTCTTCCACCACCGTTTTGCCGCCGATGCCCACCTGCCCTGCAAACAGGCAGTTTTTCCCAATCACCGCGCCGTGCCCGATATGGATTTGGCAGTCAAGTTTCGAGCCTTCGCCGATGATGGTGTCGCCGCTTACGCCTTTGGCAATGGTGCAGCCTGCGCCGATATCTACTTGATTTTCAATAATGACACGTCCGCCGCTGCGCCATTTTTTGAACGAACCGTCTGGCAGTTTTTTGAAATAGAATGCATCTGGCCCGATGATGGCGCCGGGGCCAATGACGCAGTGCTCGCCGATGCTCGTGTATTCCCCGATGTAGGCGTTGGCCTGAATGTAGGAGTGCGCCCCAATGCGCACGTTGGCCGCGATGACCACCCCCGGCTCGATAATCACCGTCGGATGGATGTCGGCACGACTGCTGATGGTTTCGCTGAGCGGCTCGAAAGGGCGGTGTTCGCGCACGAGCTCATCGTAGACTTCAAATGGGTTTTCGACAATTAGGATGGCCTTACCCGGCGGGCACTCCACGGGAGCGTTGAGCAAGAGTACCGTGGCGTCGCTGTCAAGGGTCTTTTGGAAATACTTTTTCAGGTCGGAAAACGCAATGTCGCCCGGACGCACTTTATGGATTTCATTGATGCCAGTGGCGGAAAGTGTTTCATCTCCAATGATTTGGGCATTGAAGCGCAGGGCGAGTTCGAGGACTGGGATAGGGCGTGGGAAATCCATGAAGTGATGAAGTGATAAAGTGATTTCAATCTCAAGAGCTTCCACCCTTAGTGCTCCTTAGTTTCTTCGTGTTTTATAAAAATGACGAACGGGCGGTGTACTTTCAAGGGGCAAAATTCCAAAAAATTAGCCGGGAAACCGACCTCGTAATTTTCCCATTGCCCCGCAATGCAATCATACAAATAGAAACTCCTACTTTCACCCCCAAAACCACCTTGTTTATGAACATTCCTTTGCGACTACTCCTCCTTTTCTTTTCGGTTTTCTGCTTGTCCCAAACCGTAATGCATGCTCAAAAGGCATCGCAATCGCCCCCAGCCGAACTGCGCGGCGCTTGGGTGGCCACGGTGGCAAACATTGATTTTCCATCCCGGCCAGGACTTTCGTCTGCCGAAATAAAAACGGAGTTCGACAGTTTGTTGGACATCCTCAAGGCTATGAACATGAACGCCGTGTTCGTGCAGATACGCCCCGCCGGCGATGCTTTCTACAAATCGAAAACAGTTCCGCTCAGCAAATTCCTCGTAGGTAGGCAGGGCGCCATGCTCGACGACTCGCTCTTCGATCCACTCGAGTACATGATTAAATCAGCGCACAACCGCCGCATAGAATTCCATGCCTGGCTCAATCCTTATCGCGCTACTTTCGACCCTGATATTTCGGCGCTCGACTCGTTGCACCCGCTGCGTTCGCTGCCCGATCGCCGCAAAGCCGAGTGGTTTTACCGCTATGGGAGAAAGTGGTATTTCAATCCTGCCAGCTCTGCGGTGCGCCAATATTTGACCAATGTGGTCAGAGATATCGTGCAGCGTTACGATGTGGACGGCATCCATTTCGACGACTATTTTTATCCCTACAAGGAAAAAGACCTCAACCTCGACGACGCACTTGACGACTATGACGCCTTCGCTTCGGGAGATCACGAATTCACCGACATAGGAGATTGGCGACGCAACAACATCAACCTG
>JACMMM010000427.1 GCA_014379065.1 Saprospiraceae bacterium | reverse complement strand
GCAACGGATGACCCTTCAAAACGGAGGATTGGGTCAGATACAGGGGCAATTTAATGTGGAACCATTCAGCAGTGGCGCCTACTTCCTGCGGGTTAGCGATCGGCATTATCAAAAAGTAGAGCGGGTGGTGAAAATCTGAACCGATAATGGTAAACGAGGTGACAAGCCCCCTTACCTTTGTAAGATCTTGTAGATAAAATCAATTTCAATGAAGTCATTTGTTTTCCTTGCCCTGTTTTTACTGGGCATCCAGTTTTCCGGTATGGCCCAAACGGCCTCAGACAATGCCAGTGGTCTCAGCTGGTACACCGACCTTACAAAGGCCCGGGCGGCTTCCGATGCCAGCCATAAGCCCATCTTTGGGTTTTTTACAGGCAGCGATTGGTGCGGCTGGTGCCGTAAATTGCAGTCCGATGTTTTTGCTAAAGACGCTTTTGTAGCATGGGCTAAGAAAAATGTCATTCTGCTCGAGCTGGATTTCCCGCGGCGCAAACAGCTGCCCGCCGAACTTGCGCAGCAAAACCAGGCGCTTCAACAGGCGCTCAATATTCAAGGCTATCCGACTATATGGTTTTTTACTGTGACCGAAGACAATACCACCCATATGCTAAGTCTAAATACGCTCGGTTCGCTGGGCTATCCTCAAGGAGCAGAAGTGGGGAAGGAAGAGGTCAAGTTCCTGATTGATGCAAATGTTATTTTGGCAAAGGGAAAAAAGTAGGGCTATCAATATCGTTTGGGTCGAGCACGAATTCCAAGATTTGTCGTTTTCGCCATACTTGGAGTTGTCACCAAGTACAACTCTGGTGAGATGAAAAGAAGAAACACTCACTCCGATGCGCACTTGGTGTTGTCGCCAATTGCAATTCTGATGGGCTGTAAAGAAGAAACACTCACTACAGTGAACACTTGGTGACAACCCCAAGTGCGGCGGCTGATGGTTATTTCATGATTTTTTTGACTTCGTTGGCGATTGATTTTTTGACCTCCGGCCAATCGGCTTTTTGAAACAATTCGAGATCCTTGTCTTCATCTGCATCATCAAAATAGGTCAGGCTTCTCAGCACTAAGAATTCGTTTCCATCTGGGTATTTTTCCCGATAAAAGGCCAATAATTTAGTTAAGGTAAATTTTTTGAGCAAAAAGTACAGATCAGTAAAATCCCTTTTTTTGCCCCGCCCTGCGATGGCGCCAAGTTTCATAGCCCCAATATCAGGGAGGCTAACCAGTCGAATACCTTCGTTTATTGTGATTTCTCGCAACCAGAGGTATTTGTAATTTACAAAATCAACCTTTATTCCATCAAGGTTGAAAATCAATATATTACGGGAATGCTGTAAAACATGGAGGTCGCCGAGTACTTCGAGCAAAGCAACCATTTCGTCCTTATCTATTGGCCTTGCGCCAAAAAAGTCGAGATCAACAGACTTTCTATGCCCAATTTGAAGGGCCAACGCAGTGCCGCCTGCCAGATTGAAGCCTGACAACTCGGGGACGGCCATGATTTTTTTTAGTAAACCCAGTGTCCCGGGTTCGACTGTATGGTGTTGAAGCATCGGAATTGTTCTTTTGGGATGTCAAAAATACAACTCAAAAAACTCAGCGTTTTCCGGTCCAGATCGCGGGATTGCATCATCTCGTCTCGGATGCGATCCAGCCCGTAATACGCTTGAATGGAATTCCAATCCGATAGGTTGCCATAAGTTACAACCCGTTCTATGATGTAGCGCACATTATTGTCCCAGTCGATGGTATCATAATTGGTGTCCCAAAACAAAACCCTTGATACATTCATGTCTTGATCTTTTTAATGCAAACTTACGCTATTCTTATCTTTCCGGTACTACAAAGATAGCTTCCCCTCGCGTAACGCCTGCAAGCCTTTTGCCCGCTATGCTCCCCAGTTTTTCCGGCCAACCCTTTCCTTAGGCACAAAGAAGCATTCAAAACCAGTCCCAATTAATCAACGGGCTTCAGGATGGAGCGGCACGCAATGAAAACACCGCGCAACAGAAGAAAATATGCTATATTCGCTTATCAAAACTCACCTCCATTTATGCAGATTTTTAACAGATTCAAATTTCTGCATGTTTTAAATTTACTCATAATCACTAACTTGTAAAGATTCAGGCATTGGTATTTGCCTATTCATATTTTGATAACCGATAAAGTTTATTTGGATGAAACAAACACTAACACTCTTCGCAATTTGCTTCCTGACTTTTCCACTTGTCTCACAGGTAAATTTTACGGCAAACAATCAGGTCGTACCCTACTCCGGAAAATTTCGCCCGGGAATTAACCAAGGTTACTATCCTGGCTGGGACAACAAAACCTTGGCCAACCTTTCAGCCGGGAATCCTGCGGTGAATCAAAAAGGGATTGGGGCCAAAGCCAATCGCCAAGGCTTGTACGAGGAAGTTTTGGGCATTTTTGGCTACAACCTCAATGTCACTGATTTTCAGCACTACAATGCCCTCGGCATGGGCGAGCACGTCGCCATTGTTGGCGGTCCCCTTGCCTGGCACAAGGATTTTTCTCAAGCCTCTTATTGCAACAACCCGGCTTCGCCCAATTTTGGGGTGCCTTCTAATATGTTTGGCAATCTATACACCCCCATTTGGGATGGCGGAGCGAATGGAACACCTTACAATGACAACAATTTTTTTGCTGCTTATCTGTACCAGGTAGTTTCTAAATACAAGGATGATGTCCGTTTTTGGGAGATTTGGAATGAGCCGGGTTTGGATCTCACCGGCAATTTGGGCTGGCGTGACCAAAACTACCCGGGCAACTGGTGGCTTGAAGGCCCCAGCCCATGCGACAACATTCTTCAGGCTCCGATTTATAACTACATCCGCACCCTCCGGATCTCTTGGGAAATCATCAAAACCGTTGACCCGGATTCTTATGTTTGCCTCGGCAGCGTGGGCTACCAATCCTTTTTGAATGCCTTGCTTAGAAACACCGACAACCCAAACAACGGCGACATTTCAGCGGCGTATCCTTTGACGGGTGGCGCCTATTTTGACTGCATCACCTATCATTCTTACCCACACTTTGATGGTTCAACCACCAATTTTAATTTGCAATATTTTGAAAGGCATTCCGACGAAGCCGCCGATGGTGTGGTGAAATATCGAGAATACTACCAACAGATTTTGGATGAGTACGGGTACGATGGGCGTACTTTCCCGGAAAAGGAATGGATTATCACAGAAATCAACTCGCCCCGCAAGGTTTTTGGCGAAGCGTTCCCTGGTTCAGGCACGGGTCCTTTTTTTGGGGGAGCAGATGCCCAAATCAATCACATGATGAAAGCTTTGATGGTGGCCAAAGTAAACAAAGTACATCAGGCGCACACGTATCAGTTGGGCGATCAGAAAAACGAAGTCGACGCCAATTATGAGTTTCATTTGATGGGTTTGTATAAAAATTTCAGTGCCGCACAACCCTACAATGTGGTCGTGAATGATGAAGGAATAGCCCTCAAAACTTTGACGGATTTGGTCTGGAATACTGAATATGATGCCATTCGCACGGCAGCGATGAATTTGCCTCCGGCCGCACGCGGGTATGCTTTCCGCCGCGCTGATGGCTCTTATATTTATGCGATTTGGGCACGCACAACGGAGGATTTGAGCGAAAATGCCTTTGCCAACTATTCATTTCCGGCAGGTTTCAATATGCAAATTGTTACCAAATACAACTGGGATTTTGGTTATACCAATTCAAGTGCAACTATTGCTGCTCAAAATATTCAGCTGAATGCACGCCCGGTGTTTTTCGTTGCTGCCAACGAAGCACCTATTCCAAGCGGCTACTGTATATCCACATCGGCGTTTCCTTGGCACGATTGGATTGCAGGGGTTCAGGTGGGTACGATCAACAACCTGAGTGGCAAAACCGTGTATTCCAATTATACAGGCCAAAGCACAAACATGGCTGCTGGATTTTTGATACCTATCACTTTAACGGCAGGTTTCAGTTGGGCTACCTACAACGAAAACTGGAGCGTCTGGATAGATTTTAATAAAAATGCCACTTTTGAAGCCTCGGAAAAAGTATTTGAAGGCGTTCAGAATGCACCTGCCCAGGGTACGCCTTCTGCCATTTTCAATGGGACTTTGGCCATTCCAGCAAATGCTCCTAAAGGCAGCACACGCATGCGGATTTCGATGAAACGCGGCGCTTTTGCCGACCCATGCGAACAAATTCCCTCAGGAGAGGTCGAAGATTATACGGTGAATATTACGGCTGGGGTTGGCGGAAATAATCCGCCATATGAGAACGCAGTCCCCGAACTTTTGAACCACGCTGCTTCAAAGCAAAGCGATGGTTTTGCGATTTTCCCTAATCCGGCACAACAATTTGCGATGGTTAATTTGAAATCCTACGCTGGAAAGGCGGGCGCACTGATGATTTTCAATGCACAAGGGGGCATTGTTCGCACGGTGAAAATTGCCCCTGACTCCCCGCAACTTTTGGAAGTTGATTTGGCTGGATTGAATGAGGGGTATTACCTCGTGCAATTGCGCAGCGAAGGAGATGAGCCGACGGTTCAAAAGTTGATGATTTTGGGCAGGTGATTTTGCAAGCGGTGTGCTGCCCAGTTTTCATCGGGCGTTGAATTCACCGATTGACCTAGAGTCGCCCGGTGAATTCAACGCAATCGTGCTATCTCCAACATTTGAAGCACTTTTTCCTCCACGCTTTCGATAAAAGCGTTACCTGCTAGCGCAAAGGCTGTAAGCCTTGTGCGTTGTTTTCACCTGCTAATATGAGAGGTATTTCCTATAAACATATCCTGCCAACACATTTGTCTCCTGCCCATCCCAAACAGAAACTTCCACTTTGACCCAGTTTTCTCCCGTAGCCTCTCTAATAGTAACAGTATCTCCCTCCGTCAATCGTGCTAAAATCTCATATTCCGTCCCAGGACCACTCCGCACATTTAATGTAGCAGTAGAGACGGTAGCAATGGCCGGTAAATATACCGTTCGCGTTGACGCGACAACAGCTGGGATGTAGTAAGTGGGTGCCTTATCGCTACTCCTCGTTGAACCATTATTATTACCGATACTTTTACCACTCTGACTACTATTACTTTTTCTATAATTACTCGTGCTGCCACCACTGCAAATGCCACAAGAGCCACCACTGTTGCAATGACCGCATTTTGAACAATTCTTGCAAGCGTTGCAGGGATTGTACCCATAACAAGTAGCAGACTCAAATTCCCATATATCTCTTTCGACAATCGATCCCTCTCCTTTCTTCTGTTCAAATAGGCAGCATCACTATCATTTTCACCATAGATCAATTCGACTTTGTACTTATACTTGACCGTAAAGGCTTTTTTCACTCTTTGATAATCCTGCAATAAGTTCAGCTCATCAATCTTTTTTATTGCTTTATCAGGATTTAACGGTTAGATTTCTCAATCAAACCTCAATAATACTCCTTAATATACCCATACGCCCGATCAAACAACACCTGATCCTTGTGCAACTGATACTTCAACAAAGCCTTTCGTAATGACTGCTGAACCCCTCTTTCTCCAGAACTCGTCGTCTGCCAGCCCGGGAATCGGACCACCCGCACAATGGCATCAATATCCGCCACAATCCGCTCCACCACCGCAGGCGTTTGATCGGTTTTTAATTCTAAAAACAACTCGGTAAGGGCCGCCACGGGCGTTTTTTCTTGCCGGGCCTGTTCCATTTCCTTTTCGGCCTGAACGGTTTCCTTGGCGATTTTGCAGAGTTCTTTTACAAATTCAATGGACGTGATCAAGCCTTGCTCGGCTTTATCCCGGAGTGCTTCCAGGCGCTCGCTGAGTTTTTTGAACACGGAGATGCCGCCAAATTTCCTGAACCGTGCAACGAGGATCTTCTCGAGTTTCCGGGTGTTTTTAGGATCTGGATTATTGAAAATGTCCTCGATCACATCGGCGTCCAAAATGAATTCTTCAAGTTGGTGTACCGCCCCCACGTGAATGTGCTCATGAATCAATTTGGTGGTTTGCGCCCCCAATGAAAGCCACAACAACTTGCCAATATTGTCCGAAGCAGGCCGCACCGATTCAAACACCTGCGACAACCATTTGTAATCTTCATGGTAAAGGTCCAGGATTCTATCCGGCGACAAGGACTCCCATATCTTGGACAGGTAGTTATAGTCTTTGGCAAAAGCGTCCTTCTTATCGTTGGTGTTGATGGCATCCTGGGCAGCTTCCAGGCCTTCAAAGCCATGCACCCTGCGATCAACGCCTTCAAAATGCTGCAAGACATCCTTGACAGCTTCCGGCAATTTATCCTGCAGTTCCGACATATTCGAAATGACCTTTTGGATGCTCTCTTCATCAAATTGCAAAGCCCTTGCTGCATCATCAAACACGCCAAAATAATCTACCACCCGACCAAAGGACTTGTTGGGATACAATCGGTTGGTCCGACAAACGGCTTGCAGCAAAGTGTGGTCTTTCAGTGACTTGTCTAGGTAGATGGTTTGCAGAATGGGCGCATCAAAGCCCGTCAGCAACTTGGCCGTGACGATGAGAAACTGAAGTTCAGAAATCGAATCATTGAAGGCTTCGGTGACTTTTTCCTGTGCACTCTTGTCCAGCGCCCATTTCTGTTTGAATTCAAAAGGGTCATTGGCAGTGGTAGAAATCACCACGGCACTAGCCTCGGTAGGAAAATGTTTGTCCAGTTCTTCCTTGTATTGCACACAGGCATGACGATCCGGGGTCACGATCATGGCCTTGAAACCATGCGGTTCTACTTTTTCTTTAAAATGCAGGGCGATGTCGGCTACGATTTTTGTCACGCGTTCAGGTGCTTTCAAAAAGGCCGCCATCTTGGCCGATTTCTTGTTGAGGGCATCGGCTTCTTCATCCGTAAGCGCAGCGCTTTCCTTGAAGGCCTCAAAAGCCTGATCCAGGGTCGCTTTGTCCACGTGCACATCCACGAGGCGCGGCTCGAAGTGCAGGGGTAGGGTAGCGTTGTCGCGAATGGAATCGTGGAAGGTGTAGCGCGACATATAGCCGCCTGCATCTTCCGCCGCGCCAAAAGCCCAAAAGGTGTTTTTGTCGGCTTTGTTGACGGGCGTACCGGTCAGGCCAAACAAAAAAGCATTCGGCAATGCCGCCCGCATTTGCCGACCCAGATCTCCTTCTTGGGTGCGGTGGGCCTCATCCACGAGTACGATGATGTTGTCGCGGGTATTCATGTTGGGCTTGGCGTCCCGGAATTTATGGATCATGGAAATGATGATCTTCCGGGTATCACGCTCCAGTAAGTTTTGCAGCTCACTGATGCTGTCCGTCATTTCAACATTGGGGATGTCGGCAGCGTTGAAAGTCCCGCTGATTTGGGTGTCCAGGTCGGTGCGGTCCACGAGCACGATGACAGTGGGGCTTTTTAATTCGGTAGCTTTCCGCAGTTTCTGGGCTGCAAAAACCATGAGCAAAGACTTGCCGGAACCCTGGAAATGCCAGATCAATCCTTTTTTGACCCGACCCTCTTTGACCCGCTCCACGATCTTGTTTGCGCCCTCATATTGCTGAAAGCGGCAAATAACCTTGCTGCGTTGTTTCTTTTTGTTGGTGGTGAATAAAGAGAAGTTTTGCAGGATATCGAGCAGGCGGGCCGGGTGCAGCAGGTCGGACAATTCTTTGCCGATTTCTGACAGACCCAGTCGTTTGGCCAGGGCGTCTTCATCGCCTTCGATGCGCCAGGGCGCCCAATATTCCAGTTTGCTGCGCACGGCACCGTAGTACAATTCCTTGCCTTCAGTGGCAAAGGACAGGATGTTGGGCACGAACAAAGCCGGCACACTGTTTTCATAGATTTCATGAACCTCGTGCGCCCCATCCAGCCAACTGATCGAAGGCCGGATGGGCGTTTTGGCCTCGCCGACTACCACCGGAATGCCATTGATTAGCAGCACGATATCGGGTATTTTGGTCTCACGGTGGTGGATGCGGAATTGGTTGGTGGCGATGTAGGAATTGTTGCCGATCTCCTCGAAATCAATCAGGCGCACCGGCACATGGCGGTTGTTATCCCCGAAAGGCAGGGTCTTTTCGCCCGTCATCCACTGGTAGAATTCTTCATTGGCTTTCACAAGTCCTACCTGATTGACGGTCAAGAGAATGGCGCGCAGTTTATAGATCACCTCCTCGGCCAGTTCCGGGCGCTGGGCGATCTCCGGGTTGAGCCGGATCAACGCAGCTTTTAATACAGGCTCCACCAGGACTTCATTGACCCCGCGATCCAATTTGTCAGCCGATACGTACCGCCATTGGGCGCCATACCTGACCTCTGGCTCCTGAGGGCCAGAAGCGTTCAAGTTTACCCCGCTGAGTTGATGCAGGATGTAGTGCTCTACGCTGTTGAGCTCGGTGAAGGCCATGCTATAATTTCATTTAGGAGGTTGATAATTTTATTGAATCTTAGCGACTGATCCTCATGATACAGGCATCCCAAAATCGCTTCTTGCTTCGCCATGTCTGTGAGAATATCCGTAAATCTTTCGATCAAATATTGCTTGAGTTCGTCTTTTGACGCCTGAATTTGTGATTTAAAATCGGAGGTGTAATTTAGTAGATAGACAATGTCTTCAAAATCATGACTCGTGCGTGGGTCTGTTTTTCCCCGGTCATAGAATGCTTCCAGCTTGGAGGCCAGGAAGTACGGCAACGGCAAAATATGAATGGTCATCTCATCCAACTGTCTGGGTAGACGATGTTGAAAGCCATGCGCGAACCAGCGATTGGCAGGCGCCCAACCAACTGGTTCGGTGCTCATCTCATCTACTTTGATGTCTTCATACCGAAACCGGCAAAGGACATTGTCTTCAACAGATTGGTAAAATCCTTTCCGAATTAAGGATACCCGCAGGGCCTCTAATGCACCTATGCTGGCAATTTCAAGGCTGATATCAACATCTTTTGTAGGACGCACATCATCCGCCGAGGGATCATCAATATACAAACTGACGACAGCGCCGCCTACATAAACGACCTGCTCGTTTAGTTCGCCCAGGGCCTGCGCGATTTTTCTGGTTGCCAACCTATTGATCTGGGTGTTCTTTAGCATATCCGCTTTTTTAATTCCTGTACAGCGAGTTGTCTCTCTCTTGCGCGCCCCACGCGCAGCGCGTCGCATAAAGCCACTAATTCGTAAAAATCAGGGTCTTTCAGACAGGCTTCGGGCACTTTGGGATGGAGTGGCTCTATGGCTTGCCCTCGTACAGTGCCTTCTCCGTATGGCCAGACATATGCTTCTTCACTTTTAATGAGATCGCTCAGGGGCTGCGCAGCATGTGCAGTCGGTAAACCTCTTACTAAGGCTCCCGGTTGCTGTGGATACACGTAGCGCAAGCCATGTTCGAGAAATTCCAGAACTGCTGTGTGCATCAACCGAGTTTTGTCCTGAGCCAGCAGCCCGGCAAAGACGGAGCGATTGATGCTCTCGCTGACTTCACTGGCACTGATCCCCAGTTCGATAGAAAGGTCTTTCATGTACCAGGATTGGGCGCCTTTAGCAGCGATCTTTAGCAGGACCAGGATATCGTGCGGGCGCATGCCGCTGTGTTTTTTCATCCTTTGCGTCGTTTTATGGCCCTAAAGATAGGTGTAATTCGCGAATCGCGAATCGCGAATTGTATATTTCCTGATATTCAGGTGGTTAAAAAATTATATCGCATATCGCGATATGCGATATTAATTGCTTTTCTGCTGCGCCAGGTCCCGGCAGAATGACAAAGCCTGGCTATTCGGGTTGGCAAAAACAGACCATCTCTCATCCGGTTCGTACCATTCCAGCATGGTTAGAAGATTTGGTTGATGAGAGATTTTTGGAGGGATTTGGATGTGGCAATTTGCACTTTGATATTCTGCAGACTTACCCTAACTGAATTTAAATTTTTTACTATTATTTTTTGCTCTTCTAAAGGAGGTACAGGTAATTCTATTTTGGATACATCCTGAATACTAACATTTGCTTGATTTGCAGTTCCCGTTTCATTTAGAAAAAATCTCCCTTGAAAAATCTCCAATTTACTCAAAAAGAACAAAAATTCTGGCAGCATTTCTCTTTTGTCTGGAACCAACATCACCAACCTTTGGTTTAAAAAGTATACATTGTTTTCTGACATCAATGAAGGAAACCCATAATCTCGTTTTCCATGTGTTCCTGTTAAGCTTAATACAATTGCACCTTCTGGAATTAGATATTTTTTTTCAGACTCGGAGACTTCATTGATAAAGACAGGCGCTTTTAAAAAACTAAATCCCGAGTTAGTTAAATTGCCAATTCTCAAAACCTGAAAATTACCAGAGCTTTTAAATCGTTCGCTTTTAAAAGCATTTCCTCCAACAAGTTTACAAAAGGTATCTAGTTTCTTAATAGGCCATTTCTTATAAACCTTTCCAAATCCTAACTTTCGATTATTTTCATAAACTAGATCTACACCATTTTGTAGATAGGAATTTAGAAAAACAGTAAATATAGATTCTAAATGATCTTTAACCCCCATCTCCTTCTCCACCACCGCATCCATTGCCCAGAGCAGTTCGGCGAGTTTTGCTTGTTGGTCTTTGGGGGGGAGGAGAAATTCTTGCGTTTTCAAGGTTCCCCAATTGATGGTTGGAGAAAGTGAGCCAACTGAAATGTCTATCGCCCGGTGCATAAATGTATCTGAATGCAAAAAGAAGGGGAACAGCTGCGGATCAATCACCTCGGGATTGGCCCTTAAAACCATGGCATGGGCAGAGCAAAAGCCATCAAAATCCACCACGGCAGCTTTTCGCTGATAAGCCCTTCTTTTGCCAAAAATTACATCGCCGGGATAGCATCGTAGTTTTTGACCATCCACATCGTCGGGCGTTCCATACCTTTTGATATGGATGTTTTCAGCGTCCAAATGCTCCAGCCCAACATAAATTTTCAGGTCCGTATTGTTGGGGTCAACCCGCTCAGAAATGCTTTTCGCTATTTGCTCAAAACGATAGGTCTTCCAGCCGGATCTATCCAGGTTATTCAAGTTCATATTTGCCATTTGCGCTGCCATGCCTAATTCAAAATTTGAAATAAATCGTTCATGCTTTTCTTCAATTCAATTGAAGAATCCTCCCAAGCAGTTAAAGCCTCTTGTAAAGTTCTTTTATCATTATTGTTTTGAACATTGCTCACATACTGCGCTACATTTAAACTGGCTTTATTTTTAAGGATTTCTTCTATTCCTACCACCTTGCAAAAGCCATCTTCATCTTTAAAATCTACATAGGCTTGATGGACTCTGTCAATATGCTTTTGCTCCAAATAGCCAATGTTTTTATCCTGCTTGACCTCCTTTACGGCGTTGATAATCAATACCTTTCCCTTCTTGTTCTTTGGTTTATTGGTGGTCGTAATCAACAAACAAGCCTCCATCGGAGAGTTGTAAAACAGGTTGGGCCCTAAGCCAATGACACATTCCACCAGATCATTTTCAATCATTTTTCGCCGCATATCCGCTTCTGAATCCCGGAACAATACGCCATGCGGCCAGAGGGAAATGGAGCGACCGTTTTTTGTATCCAGGCTTTTATGGATATGCTGCTCAAACGCATAATCCGCGCAGCCCTGCGGCGGCGTTCCCCAGATATTGCGGCCGTAGGAGTCGTTTTCAAAACTTTTGCGGTCCCAGGCCTTGATGGAGTAAGGCGGATTGGCGAGGATGACGTTGAAGGTCTTTAACTGGTCGTGGTGCAGGAAGGCGGGATTGGCTAAGGTGTCGCCGCGCACAATACTGAACTCTTCTATGCCGTGCATGAACATATTCATCCGGGCAATGGCGGAGGTGAGCAGGTTGATCTCCTGTCCGTATAACTTCAGGGTGCGGTATTCTTTTCCTTCTGCTTTGAGGTGCAGGGCGCAGTTCAGCAGCAATCCGCCGGAGCCACAGGTGGGGTCGTACACGGATTCTCCCGGCTGTGGGTCCATGATCATGGTCATGAGTTTCACCACCGTACGGTTGGTGTAAAACTCGGCGGCGGTATGGCCGCTGTCGTCGGCAAATTCTTTGATCAGGTACTCGTAGGCGTTGCCGAGTTGGTCGTCCGGCACGGCGCTCAGGCTTAGCTTGTGCTGGGAGTAATGTTCAATGAGGTTGATCAGGATGGCATCGCTGAGCCTGTCTTTGTTGGTCCAGCTGGCATCGCCAAAAATGCCGTACAAGGTATCAGGGTTGGCTTTTTCGATGGCCCGCATGGCTTCTTGCAGGGCCATGCCTACATTAGTGGTAGTGGATCGCACATCGTTCCAGTGAGCGCCTTCCGGCACCTGAAAGTGGTGGTTTTCGGCAAAAGCGGCGTACTCAACGTCTCCATCGCCTTCGGCCAGGGCGCGCTCATACTCTTCATCGTACACATCGCAGATGCGCTTGAAGAAGAGCAGCGGGAAGATATACTGCTTGTAATCCCCCGCGTCTATGGTGCCCCGGAGTTGGGTGGCTGCGCCCCAGAGGTATTTTTCTAGTTGTTGTTG